>DJFO01000080.1 GCA_002432555.1 Marinagarivorans sp. UBA5870 | reverse complement strand
TATCCAGGACAGCTGAAGGCTCTTGCCCTGCGAGTGTTGTTCTATCTGGCGCTGGGCGGTCTTTGGGGTTGCAGCGCAAATCAGGCGTATCGCGAACTTGGGCCGATCGCGGCCACTGCCCCTTCGGTGTCAGAACTCGTCGCGGTGCCTTTTTTCCCTCAGGAAGATTTCCAGTGTGGACCCGCCGCCCTCGCGGCGGTTCTGAATTGGGCTGGTGCGGCGGTAACGCCGGAGACTTTAGCGCCGCAAGTCCAGCTGGACGCGCGCCGCGGCAGCTTACAGTTGGAGTTATTGGCTGCAACTCGTCGGCACGGTTTGTTGCCCNNGCTCCGGCTTTGAGGGTCTGCTGCGGCAACTTCAGGCCGGGGTCCCGGCGCTGGTGCTGTTGAACTTGGGGGTTTCCTTTGCACCCACGTGGCACTACGCGGTGGTGGTGGGTTACTCGGCGGAGACGGAAAAAGTGTTGCTGCGCTCTGGGCACAACCGCCTACAAATGCTGCCCCTGCGCGATTTTGCCCGCAGCTGGGCTTACAGTAGGCAGTGGTTCATGACCGCCCAGGCTCCCGGAAATATTCCGGTAGATGTCGCGCCGGCGGCGTATCTCTCCGCCGTCACTGGGCTCGAGCGCGCGGGCCAATGGCAGAGTGCGATGATGGCCTATGACGCGAGCGCCGATCAATGGCCAGACAATTGGCTAGTGTGGATGGGGCGGGCAAATCTTCACTATCAGTTGGAGCGGTTCGCAGAAGCCGAGAGGGATTATAGGCGCGCATTGAGCTTGGCACCGCAGCATCCGGCAGCGCACCACAATCTCGCCTGGGCGCTGCTGCGCCAAGGGCGGCGGAGTGAGGCCGAGGTATACGCTCGACAGGCGGCGGGGCTGAGTTCGGCGGCGGTTTATCAAAGCGCATTAGCGGAACTGCGCGGGCAGTCGCAATATACCCCGGCCAGTGACACCCTTGATCGACCCTGATTCACAACGTTCGGCATGAGACACGGAACCCGGCAATCGACTCCCGATAAACGCCGGTCGTGGAGCGGCTGGCGCGCTCTTAACCGACAGCCTCGCTAACCGGCTGCCCCCAGCCGGCCGCAACCGGACTCTGCTAAACAACCGCTCTCAACTAAGCAACCGCTCTTTGCTAGGCAACCGCTCTTTGCTAGGCGACCGCTCTCTGCTAGGCGACCGCTCTCTGCTAAGAGTCTCGCGGTTGTGTCGCCGCCACCCAAGTAATCTGCTTGAAGGTCTCCAGCCACCGGGCGAGGGCCGGGTAGGGTTCGCGCCAGTTAAATTCTCGCAGCCGAAAGTCGATATAACCGAGGGCGGCGATGGTCGCTAGAGTACCTATATGCGGTTCCGCGGGCGTGCCGAGATCACGAACGTCGAGGGTGGTTAGAGCGGCGTGCATGGCCTTGTGCCAACGTTCCATCCAAAACGTGGATTGCTCCGCGTCCGGCCGGCGGCGCTCCATGACCGTGGCGACCGCGGCATCGGAAATTCCGTCGGCTATGGCTTGCAGCTGCTGGCAGTGATAATAGGCGGAAGTGTTTTTCTGCAGGAATCCCCGCTTGCCTTGGGCCGTTAGGCGGTCGTCCAGATACTCGCAAATCAGCGGACTGTCGATCAGCACCCGATCGCCGTCTACCAGGGCGGGCACCTTGCCCAAGGGGTTGACGGTGCGCAAGGATTCTTCAGTAAGCGGGCTCGCTCGCACCAATTCCAGATCCGGCAAATCCCCCGCTAGGGCGAGCATCTGAACCTTGCGGGCGAAAGGCGAGGCGAGGCTGTAATAAAGTTGCATCAACTGACTCCTATTTGTATTCCACCAACGTGTGTTGCCGCCCTTTGGCGCTGTTGCGATAGGCGCGGATCACCCCCAGGGCCTGCGGCACTTTGCCCAGGAGAACAAATAGGCAATAACGAAGGGTCGCACCGCCGCCATATTCGGCGCGCACGCGCGGCAGGGAGGCCGCCATTTTGACCGTTTGCGCAGCGATGAGAGCGAGCAGCACCGCCAGCGGCCACGGCGAACGCGTCAACACGGCCGCGAGTACTAAGGCCGCATAGACGCCGGCCCAGAGCAAAATGCTGCGAATCTCTCGATATTTAAAGCGCTCCGCATTTTTCCGGCCGTGTTTGAGGTAATTCAGCAGGTATGCATGTCCACTGCGTTCGGCGCGTTTCCACCACTGGCCGAACCTGTGCATATTGGCATCGTGGAGGGTCATCTCCGCCTGGATCCGCCGGATTTTGTAACCGAGCTCGCGAATGCGGAAACACAGCTCCGGTTCTTCTCCCGCAATAAAGGCGTCGTCGAACCCGGCCACTTGTTGCAGAACCGCTACCCGATAAAGGGCATCACCGCCGCAGGCCTTGGTTTCGCCGACGGGCGTGTTCCACTCGATATCGCACATCTCGTTATAAATCGAAGCCGCGGGCAACCGCTCGCGCCGGCGCCCACACACCGCGGCAGTTTGTGGATCGGCCTGCGCGGCGGCCAGCGCTTGCGCCGGCCAATCCGGCTGAACTTCGCAGTCGCCGTCGACAAACAATATCCATTGCAGTTGCGGATGCTGCGCCAGCAGCGCGCGGTAACCGGTGTTGCGGGCACGCGCCGCTGTGAAAGGCCGGCTGAGATCCAGCTCCACCACCAGGGCGCCGACCGAGCGGGCAAAGGCCACGCTCTGATCACTGGAACCGGAGTCCACGTAGACCACCGGGAATCCCTTCAGAGAGTTCAAGCAGCGCACCAGGCGTTCGCCTTCGTTGCGGCCTATGGCAACCACGCCGAGCTGGTTCAGTTCCAAAACAGACACACGTACCTCTCACGCAAAATCGGGTAGGCGCAGCGCGCGCCGCGAGTTAGGCATTGTAACCGCCCCAACCGCATTTGTATGGCGATTGTTTGGGCGGTTCTCAGTCACTTCAAGAGTTTTCGGCGCAGCCATTTGGCAGCGGGTTTTTCCAGAACGTAGGTGCTGAAAATGCCGAGCACGATTATGCCGAGCGTCGCCGCCCAAAGGTGATGGCGGCCACTGTCAGGATCGATCATCAATGACAGCCAGCAGAAAGTCATCACCAGGTTCTGCCAGATAAAAATGGCAAACCCTGTCTCACCGAGAAATCCAGTGCCGGGCAGGGAGAAAAGGCGCGCGGCCAACCCGCGTCCGCGGGCGAGATCGACCAGCAGCAGCATGTAAAGCGGCATCATCAGGCCGTGCCTCAAGAAATACTTTACAGGCTCCGCGATGGTCGGCTGGCAGGCGACGACGATTATCGCAAGCAGCGCCAGGTCGCCCCACGCCAGCCATGGGCGATTGAGCGCGGGCGCACCGGCGCGCGGAAACTGGAGCAGGCGACTCAGCAGCATGCCCGCCATGAAATGCGGCAGCCAAAAAATCGGCGTCGACCCGAGAAAAATCTTCCAGTGCATGCCCGGGTCGGAACCGGCGGGCACCAGTACTGCGTAAATGGCGGTAGGAATCAGCGAAATCAGCGGCAGGGCGGCGAGCAGTCCCCACATCTGGCGGCGCGACAGGCGCGCCAGCCGTGGCATCAACCACGGCATGATCCAGTAGAGAAACACCAGCGCGGACAAAGTCCAGGTCGGCCAGCTCCATACCGGGACGGCCGGCGGGACCCACGCCTGCAGCAAGGTCACCGTGAGCAGAGCGGAGCCGACCAATTCCGTCGCACCCATGCCCTGACTCAGATGCCAGCCGGCGGTCATGAGTACCGTCAGCACCATCAACAGAATATGGATCGGGTAAATTCGGGTGAAGCGCTGCAGCCAGAAACGTTTTTTACTGGTCGTCAGTGCACCGTCTGCGCCCCAATACAAATGAGCGAGGAGAAAGCCGGACAATAAAAAGAAAAAACTGGTGGCGACCCAACCGTTGGAAAAAAAGTGAATCAGCGTCTGCGGCAGCTCGCCGATGCCGGCCAGCAGGTTTTGAAATTGCGGCGGTTTCTGCAAATCGTACAGAGTCCAAAGGTGGAACAGAAAGATGTGGAAAATGGCAAAAAATCTTATGCCGGTCAGCGCGGGCATAGGCGCGGCGCGGGTGCCTTGCTCAGCCGGAACGGCGGTCGCGGCGGCGGTGATTTCCATGGCGAGAATCCTCAGGTGGTGTGGTGACAGGCGTGCGCGCGGATCCGGCGAGCTCGCTCCCGGCTAGGGGCGAAGCGGACCCTGTCATGCAGCCCGTTGCAACAATACGCAACTTGTTTGGCCGTGGCAACGCGGGCGGAATTTGTTGTGTAACGAACGGAAGGCCAAGGGGAAAAAAACCACTCTAACCTAAGCCCGTACTGTTACGCCCGCCGCCGCTGCAGGAGCCGTTTGCCTGGACAGAGGCGCCGATCCCACCAGCAGAAGCGCGTTGCGCAGATGAGGAGGATGCACAATGGCAGAAGTCAGTGACTTTATTCTGGAGCGCCTGGCCGAATGGGGAGTCAGAAGGATCTTCGGCTTTCCGGGCGACGGCATCAACGGCCTTATGGGCGCGATGGAACGGGTGAAGCATAAATTCGACTACGTGCGAGTGCGCCACGAGGAAATGTCGGCGTTCATGGCCACGGGACATGCCAAATTTACCGGCGAGGTCGGCGTCTGCCTCGCGACCTCGGGGCCCGGGGCCCTGCACCTTCTGGCCGGCCTCTACGACGCCAAAATGGATCATGTGCCGGTGCTCGCTATAGTCGGCCAACAGAAGACCACCTCGATCGGCAGCGATTTTCAGCAGGAGGTGGATTTACATACAGTCTTCCAAAACGTTTCGGCCTACGTCGAGACCATTTCCACCCCCGCCCAGGCGCGCCACGTCATTGACCGGGCGATGCGCATTGCCGCCGCCGAGCGCGCCGTCACCTGCGTGATAGTGCCCAACGACGTGCAGATGATGCCGGCGGTGCCCAGCCCCCCGCGGGCGCATGGCAGCAATTATTCCAGCGTCAGTCCCGCCCACTACCATCCTTCGCCGACGGACCAGGAGCTGGCGGCGGCGGCCGGCATCCTCAACGCGGGCGAGAAGGTGGCATTGCTGGTGGGGGCGGGAGCGCTGCAGGCCACGGCGGAAATCATCGAGGTTTGTGACCTGCTGGGCGCAGGGGTCGCCAAGGCCCTTTTGGGCAAAGCGGCGGTGCCGGACGACCTGCCGTTTGTCACCGGCAGCATCGGCCTGCTCGGTACCAAACCCAGCTGGGAGATGATGCGCGACTGCGACACGCTTTTAATGGTCGGCACCACCTTCCCCTATTCAGAATTTCTGCCCAAAGACGGTGAAGCCCGCGCTGTACAAATTGACATTAATCCGCGTAATGTCGGCATCCGCTACCCGACGGAGATCAACCTGATCGGCGACAGTGCGCAAACCCTTGGGCAGCTATTGCCGCTGCTGAAATACCAGGAAGACCGTTCGTGGCGCAAGACAGTAGAGCAGAACGTGGCCGACTGGTGGGAGGATGTGGAAGCCAAGGCCATGGAAAGCGCCAATCCCATCAACCCGCAGCGGGTATTTACCGAGCTTTCACCCAAGTTGCCCGCCAACACCATCCTGTGTGGCGACAGCGGCTC
>DJFO01000142.1:258-4585 GCA_002432555.1 Marinagarivorans sp. UBA5870 | reverse complement strand
GTTGATAAGCCGTGCCCCCCGCCGTTTCCTCTTGGTGGGCGAGGCTCAGCATCAGCCCGCTTTGCAGCAGACCTTCGCGGATTGGTTCGACGGGGCTGCGCCGTCGAATCGCGTCGACTGGGATCTGCCGGAATATTCGGCCCGCATTCGCCAGGGCTGGCTGACCAACTCCCAAGTCAATTTCTGCTCCAAGGCGTTTCCAACGGTGCCTATGACGCACCGGGATGCGGCCCCCCTGGTGGTGCTGGGCAACGTCTTGCGCAACGGTTTCTTGCACCGCGCCATCCGCGAGCAAGGCGGCGCCTATGGCGGCGGCGCGGGCCAGGACAACAATTCCGCGGCCTTCCGGTTTTACTCTTATAGGGATCCGCGGCTGGAGGACACTCTGCAGGATTTCGACCGGGCGGTGGACTGGCTCATGAGCACCGATCTGCCCTGGCAGGCGGTTGAAGAAGCCATCCTTGGCGTTATCAGCGGTATCGACAAACCCGACTCGCCCGCGGGACGGGCGAAACGCGTGTACCACGGGGAATTACACGGTCGCACCCTCGCCCTGCGCCAGACGTTCCGCGAGCGACTGCTCGCCACTCGGTTGGAGGATCTGCGGCGGGTGGCGAGTACTTACCTGGTGCCGGAAAAGGCGAGCGTCGCCGTCATCACCGACCATAGCAAACAGGGTCTGCTCGAGGGTTTGGAATTGCAGGTGGTCAAACTTTGAAGGTTGTCCAGCAGGTGGGGCTAACCGGATAAATTACGGTAGCTCCCATCGAGGTAAATCAGCGGAGCCGGCCCGGAGCTGGCGACCCGCACGGCAATGATTTTCCCTACGACTATGTGGTGGGTTCCGTAGGGCTGAACGAGATCCACCTCGCACTCGAAGACCGCTTCCGCGTCCTGCAGATAAGGGGTCTGATCCGGAGCCACTAACCATTTCCCGAGATTAAACCGCCTCTCCCCCTGGTCTCCGGTCGCGCACAAAACGGAGATTGCCTCGTGATTCTGACCGAGAATGCTGATGGCGAAACGCTGGCCCTCGACCAGAATCGGGCATATGCGCGCGTTTTGATTGACACAGACGAGCAGCGATGGCGGATTATCTGAGACCGACGTGACCGAGGAGGCGGTCATGGCAAACTTACGGCCGTTCGGGGCCTGAGCGGATACCACGGACACACCCGATGGCAGGCGCCGCATGCCATCCTTCATAGCCTGAGCCAAATTTTGAGACATTACTTCGGTTATCCTTGCAAAAACCACCGCATCATACCCACATCATTGGCGGATTGATACGCGGCGGAGATAAACCGTGCCTATGGTTTAGCCCTTGAATTGCCTGATTTTTCTATTAGAAAGCGCGATCGGCCGCCGGTGTGCCCGGCACTGCCACGAATCCGCCGACGCGTCGGTTCTGCATGCCTCGCGCGCGCCCAGGGGCAGGCTTTGCTGGCAGGCCATATCGCGGATTGACTTGCGATATTGTGGCGAGTGCCGCAGGCCAACAATTCTTAACAGTTCACGCGATTTGAATTGGCTAGCCTCTGCGGGTGCTCGCTGTGATCAGGTCGATTGCGGTTAGGCTTTTACCCTTGGTTTTTTAACCTAGGGTTTAACCGTTAGGCTCTTTGCTATCAAGCTCTTTGCCGTCAGGCGCTCTAGCGTCTGGCAAACGAGGCGAAAGTAGGAGTCGATGTTGTCATTGCCGCGGGCGCGAAGAAACAAATCAGTTCTACTATTCCAATAAACAGATAAAGCGGAGTGCTTATTATGAAAACACCTTATCTAAAATGGTTATTCGCTATCGTGTTCCTCATATCGCCGTGGATCGGCGTTCACGCCCAAGACCGACCTGCCCCCGAGCAGCATAATTTTGTCATCACCGAAGGCAAAGTCACCATCACCCAGGTATTTTGCATTCCCGAACAATGCGAGGAACAACAGGGCACCTTTTCCGGCAGTTTCACGGCGACCCTCAACGGCGACCAGATTGCACTGAGCAATATAGCGGTGAAAAGCGACGTGCCTTTTACCCTGCCAGCGGACCCACACACAGACAGAGACGGGGCGGTGTACGATGCAAATTTCTCTTTTGATGGCCGCGTCCTGATATTGGAGGGAATCATCAACTCCAGCGCCTTCGACGGCCCGATCGTCAACTACTCGCTGGTTGCTGAAATTGATGTAGTCAGCCCAATCGGTTTCGACCAGAACGGCTATTTCCTCGCGCGCCAAGATTTCCGCAAGTGTGCGGCACCCTTGTGCGGCGGCATTTTTGTGAAACACGTCAATCACAAGCGCCTGCAGTGCCCGGACGGCCGCTTCCGTAGCGAGTGTTATATAGGCACGCCCGATTGGAGCAAAATTGGTTTCAATCCGTTCACGGCTGTCCCCTCCGAGGATTTCAACACGAGCCTTCTGCTCAAGGGCACAACCGACTATAGCGTCGAGCTCGGCCGTTTTTGGGCGGAAAAAGCATTTTATCCAGCCGGCACCAGAGCGCCGACGGGGACTTTCTTCGCGGCCGAAAACAATGGCATCGTGTGCATCACGAGCCCCTGTTTCAGCTTCGACCAATACACCCTGAACAGCAAAAAGCCCGTCGCAAAAATTTCCGATTTGGATTTGACGCAGACTGGCGCCAGCGAAGAAGAAATCGCCAGCGCTTACGCAATCATGGCAGAGGGTGAACCCGTGTTGATCGCCGGTGTAAACCGCAAAGTTCGGCAGCTTGCCGGAGTGGGCGTTAAATTAGTGGCCAGCCAGTTTTACCTGCCCGTTAAGGGCGTGCAGCCTGGCGAATGCAAAGAAGGCTACAAACCCGGCGTCAATGGTTGTGCCACCGCCAACGGCTGCGTATTCCCGCTGCTTGAACTCGCCGTTTACGGCGGTGCCCGCCCCGACGACGGCGTAGAAGCGCCCAGCGCGCCCATTTCCTACGAGTGCGTCGACGCCTGTGAAGAGCCCGCGGTGCCGGTCAGCAACGGTTACTGCGCGCTGTTTTTGCCGTAAGTGTCCTCCGCACCCCAGGCGGCAAATCCGCTGGGGTGCGTATTTCCAATATAGGGCGGAGCTGCAACGCGGGTTCCGCTCATTCCGACTCAAAACCCGCACATCACCGAGCGCTCGTCAAACGCGAATGCCGGAAATAACGCCGCACCGCTTCGGCATTGACAGATCGCCCGCCGGAATGCCCTTAGGGGTTCGATTTCTGCAGATGAGGAATCGCCGCCAGCAATGTCTGGGTATAGGGGTGCTGAGGTCGCGCAAACACATCCTCGGTATCACCCTGTTCGACGATTTTCCCGTGCTGCATCACCGCCACCCGATCCGACAGATAACGTACCACCGCAAGATCATGGGATATAAACAGCATGGACAGCTGATGTTTTTGCGTCAGCTGCAATAGCAGGTCGAGAATCTGCGCCTGAATGGTCACATCGAGGGCCGACACGGGTTCATCGGCAATGATCAATTGCGGCCGCATCGCGAGCGCCCGAGCTATGGCTATCCTCTGTCGCTGCCCGCCGGAAAATTCGTGGGGGTACTTGCGCACCATGTGCCGGTCGAGACCGACCTCATCCATCAATTGGTTGACGGCCGCCAGCACAGAATCCGGCGGGACGATTTTGTGAGTCAGCAGCGGCTCCGCCAGCGTGTCGAAGACTGTCATGCGCGGGTTGAGCGACGCGTAAGGATCTTGAAAGATCATTTGAAAATCGCGCCGAGCTGTCCGCAGTTCGGCGGAATTCATGGTGCTAATATTTTTGCCCGCGAGTGTTACCTGTCCGCGATCTGGCTCTAGGAGTCGCACCAGGGTGCGTCCCAGAGTAGATTTACCGGAGCCGGATTCGCCAACGAGCCCGAGAATTTCTCCTCGCCGCAACTCCAGACTTACGTCATCGACGGCTTTTATCCGGGTCACCCGTTTGGGAAATAAGCCGGCGCTGAGCTGAAATTCCCGATGCAAATGCTCGACCTGCAAAAACACGGGATCCTTTGCGTCAAACTGCCGCGGATAGGGCTTGGCCGTGGTCGGCAGAGCGGCGACGAGCTTTTGCGTGTAGGCGTGCTGCGGCCGGAAAAAGACCGCGTCGGCGCTGCCGCTTTCCACCACTTTTCCGCGCTGCATCACCACCACCTCATCCGCCATCTGCGCCACTACGCCCAAATCATGGGAGATAAAAATCACCGCGAGATCGTGGTCGCGCTGGAGGCGTTTGATCAACTGCAGGATCTGGGCCTGCACAGTGACATCGAGGGCAGTGGTCGGCTCGTCGGCGATCAGCAGTTGGGGCCGGTTGATCAGCGCCATGGCGATCATCACCCGCTG
>DJFO01000142.1:0-199 GCA_002432555.1 Marinagarivorans sp. UBA5870 | reverse complement strand
GGGATTGAGCGAGGTCATGGGGTCTTGAAAGATCATGCCGATCTTTTGCCCGCGAACCTGCCGCAGCTCGCGGGGGTGCATCTGTAACAGATCCCGCCCGGCAAATACTGCCGAGCCTTCTTCCACGCTGCCCGGCGGTGACGGGAGCAGACCGAGAATACTGTAACAGGCCACGGATTTACCGGAACCGGATTCCCCG
>DJFO01000183.1 GCA_002432555.1 Marinagarivorans sp. UBA5870 | reverse complement strand
CGAGCCGGTTTATCGCACCGGTGTGGTCACGGACAACGGTGGTGAGATTCTCGATGTGCGCGGCCTGCAAATCACCGCACCCGCCGATCTCGAGCAGCGAATCAACCAGATTACGGGAGTCATCGCCAACGGCCTCTTTGCGGCGCGGCGGGCGGATGTGTTACTGNNCTTCACACCCGTGCGCTGAGCCGTGTGTTAGAATCGGCGCCCTTCTGGCGCACCGCTTTACAGCTGAATTCATCATGATCGCAAAAACTTCCCTGGAAAAAGACAAAATCAAATTCGTCCTGCTCGAAGGCGTGCACCAGTCCGCGGTCGCCGCCCTAAACGGGGCGGGCTATACCAACATCGATTATCTGAAAACCGCGCTGTCGGAAGATGAATTGATCGAGCGGATCAAGGACGCCCATTTTGTCGGCATCCGCTCGCGCACCCAAATGACCGAGCGCGTCTTCGCCCACGCCCCCAAACTCATAGCCGTCGGGTGCTTCTGCATAGGTACGAATCAGGTCGACCTGAAGTCTGCTCAAGAACACGGCGTGGTGGTGTTCAACGCGCCCTTCTCCAATACCCGCAGTGTCGCCGAGCTCGTAATTGCCGAAGCGATCTTGCTGTTGCGCGACATTCCGGCGAAAAATGCCGCGTGCCACCGGGGCGAGTGGATTAAATCCGCCACGGGCTCCTTTGAGATTCGCGGCAAGACGCTCGGGTTGGTGGGTTACGGCGCGATCGGCACCCAGGTGAGTGTGTTGGCTGAAAGCCTTGGGATGCGGGTGGTGTTTTTCGACGTGGTCAGCAAACTTCCAATGGGCAACGCCATGCCCTGCGCGACGCTGGAAGACTTGTTGGCGCAGGCGGACATCGTCAGTCTGCATGTGCCAGAGCTGCCGAGCACCAAGGACATGATCGGGGACAAGGAAATCCGCACCATGAAACGCGGGGCCATATTGCTCAATGCCTCTCGCGGCACAGTGGTGGACATAGACGCACTCGCCCGCGCCCTTGGGGATAAGCACTTGGCTGGTGCCGCCATAGACGTTTTCCCGGTGGAGCCCAAGGCCAATGACGAAGAATTCGTTTCGCCGCTACGCCAATTCGACAACGCGCTGCTGACGCCCCACATAGGCGGCTCCACCATGGAGGCCCAGGAGAACATAGGGGTGGAGGTGGCGGACAAGTTCATCAAATATTCCGACAACGGCACCACTATAGGGTCGGTCAATTTTCCTGAAGTCGCCTTGCCCACCCAAAAAAACGTGCACCGTCTGCTGCACGTCCACCACAACGTGCCCGGTGTACTCATGGCGATCAACCAGATCTTTTCCAGCAACAACATTAATATTGCCGGCCAATATCTGCAGACAAAGGACAATGTCGGGTATGTGGTGATCGACCTGGATTCCAGTTCAAGTGAAATTGCCCTGGAACAGCTGCGGGCCATACCCGCGACCATTCGCTGCCGGGTGCTCTTTTGATGGACTACTCCTTTCGCCTTGACTTTAAAGTGCGCGATTACGAGTGCGACCTGCAAGGCATTGTGAATAACAGCGTCTACCAGAATTATCTCGAGCACACCCGCCACGAATATCTGCTGAGTCAGCAACTCAACTTCGCCGAACTGGCTGCCAAAGGCATTAATCTCGTGGTCACGCGCGTCGAACTGGACTACCGCTGGCCCCTGCGTAGCGGCGACCATTTTTGGGTCGGCCTGCGCATGGGCCGCATCGGTAAGATCCGGGGTGAATTTATCCAAGATATCTACCGCAGCGACGACCGCCTGATCCTCAACGGCAAGGTGCAATGGGCCGCGATCAACGAACGGGGCCGCCCGTTTCTCCCGCCAGAACTCGCCGCGCTTCTGCCCCAGCTCGCGCAGGAATGATCTATTCGGGATTTCCACCTAGCCCACGCTGGCGGAAAAACTGGCTGGTACTCGTAAATACCGCCTTTCGCCAGGGGTCGGCTTCGTTCGCGAGGTGGTGCATAGCGCCCTCGATCAGCCTGACCTGACTGTGACGAAAGCGCCCCTGGATGGCCGGCAGATTGTACGACCAGTCCACCACCCGATCCGCCGTGCCCTGGATGATCAACAGATGCGTATCTACCTCAGGTTGTGCCGAAAACCCCAGCACCCACTCATATAGCGCTCCGATCCATTCAATGGAAACGGCTTTGGCCTGCATAGGGTCGTGATAGCGCAGGAAATTCTGAAACTCCTCGTCGTGCGAATTAGGCTGCGAAAAACCGCGGGTGACACGTTTGACGTAGCGGCCAACCCACCTATAGGCCAGACTGCCCCAGGTCCATTGCCGCGGGCGAACCAGCGGGCCGAGAAACACCAGCCGCGCGAAGGGGGCCGGCTCGCCACGGGCGCGACTGGCGAAACTAAACGCCATCAGCACCGCGGCGCCGGTGCTCTGCCCCACCCCGAACACGGGGCCCTCGGGCAACTGCCAGCGAAAAAACTTGTAAGTGTCTTCCAATACTGCCCCGTAATCGAAAAACGAGCGGATTACCGTGGCTGCGCCGTCGCTCAATCCGTGACCGGGCAGGTCGATGGCCACCACCGAATATTGCTGCGCGAGCAGATGTCCAATCAAATCCTGAAATAAACCCACATGGTCGAAAAGGCCATGCACGAGAAAGACAGTGCCTTTGGCGCGCGGCAGACGCCAGTAGTGGGTCGCGATGCGCAGGATCTCGCCGCGGCAAGGGCAGCTGCGGTAGCCCCAAAAGTAGTCCACCTCGGAATCCTTCAAGACTTCCAGGAAGCCGTAAAACTCGAGATAAATCTGCGCCGCGTCCGAAAGGACGCCGGCCGGGTTGCACGGCCTTTCCAGATTAAAATCCGTCAGCTGCCGGCGCAGCTCGGCGCAGCGTTGAGTGTTAAACATGTAGAGAAAATCGCCGGCCGCACGAGCGCGGCTGCAATCGAGGGATAGGCCTGAAGAAGCTGGCCATAAAAATTACCTTTTGTCGCGAGTTATAGATCAAGATAGTACAGCAGGTTACGAATTGTGCAGTAGACACCTTATTCCATTCCGTGCCTAGAGCACAAAATTCGATCAATGCCCGTTGCTTTTCGGGCAGCGACACCCATCAAAGCTTGACCGTCTGACTGACTTTCGCACAGAAGAAAAGGCGGTTTTCATCGCGCACCTGTTCGCGCAGGTCGCGCAAACATTCCGCATAATGGGGCATGGATTTAATTCGGCTGGGCGAGGCGCGCAGGTCAATTTGGTACATAAAGTCATACGGCGCCTTGTCGTACCAGGGGTCAATTCGCGCTTGAGTTTGGATGCAGTGATAATCGAGGTTCTCGGAATAACCCTTTGGCTTGGGGAACTTGTGGGTGTAATACCGCCACTGGCCGCGAATGCCGCGCTGGATTTCGCGTTCGCAGTCGGCAACGGTGGTCACGGCCCGATCGTAAAAGAACACCACCAGGGTGTGGTTGGAATTGACGATCTGGCGTTTGCTCAACAGGTACACACGGTAGTCGGCTGCGCTCACCGGCACTGCCAAAAGCGCCCAAAAGGCCAACCACCACAACCGCATAAGATCCGCCAGCAAAAGTTCGTCTCTCAGTATAGGCAGCGGCTGGCAGGGCTGCCGGGCAAGTGCCCGGAAGGTCGATCACTCAATCGCACGGGCGACGCTGGTGGTCGCCCGGTCACCGCACGTCACCCGTTACTGCGCGGGCTCCCCCACCAGGATTCCCCGGCCGTTGGTGCCGACATACACGCGGCCGTATACCCGCGGGTCGCCGCTCAGCGCTTCACCGAAATTGCCCCACTGGTGTTGGTCGTCGTTGATGCGGGCCCAGTTCACCCCGCGGTCATCCGAACGGAACAGGCCGGTGGTGCCATCGACGGTACCCACCAAATAGAGCGCAGGATAGTCCGCTCCCGGTGCCGCCATGCCAAAGGCTATGTTGATGGCCGAGGTCACGTTCGCCAATGCCTGGAAGGTTAGGCCGCCGTCGGTGGAAAACCGCACCCCGCTGGCGAAACCGGCGAGCCAGATATGACCGGTATGGCCAGGCAGTGCCTTGAAGCGCGGATTGCGGGTGGCCGCGGGCGCGGCTTCCGCCGTCTGCATGAAGGTTTTACCACCGTCGGCGCTGGGGTAGAACGCGGTGAGCGAGGTGCCGTAAAAAACCAGTGGGTCGATTCGGTCCGACTCGACGTGAGCGCCCGCCGGAAGGCCTTCGACCTCGGTCCAGGTACCGCCAAAGTTGGTCGAGTACACGGGAGCCTGGTCCGCGGGAGCCCAAAGAATCACACCTCCGTCCGCGGCGAGCGCGACCGTACCCCCATTAGCACCGGTTGGTGTTTGCGGGGCGAACCAGGTATCGCCGCCGTCGCTCGAGAGCCCCATGGGCCGGCCATCACCGAGGTCCACGCGGCCAACCCGCGCCATTTTTGTCGGGTCCGCTTCGGCGAAATCGAAGCTGGTGGTGTTGCCAATAAACGGATTGGCGAGCATCAGATCCGGGACGCGGGCCAAGTCCGTGTGTTTGAACCCGCCTATGTCACCAAGAGACGAAAATAGGTGGACGCCCACCGGCGGCGACACCAGATCCAGCACCGCGGTTTCTTCGAGGCCTCGGACCATGGGTCGCAGCGTGATCTGTTCCCCTTTGTCCCACTTGGTCAGATCGGTCGAACCGAAAATCGTCGCCCCGGTGCCATACAGGAAGCGGTCGGAATCATGCGGATCGATCACCACCGATTCATTCATCCAGCCGAGTTTGGGCGACTCCTCCGGGAGCTCCGGCACCTGGCCAAAAGTCAACCAGGGCACTTCACTAATATCCAACCGGTAGCGCTTGGTGCGCTCGGGGTATACGCCCCAATCCCAAATCCGGGTCCAGGTAATACCGGCATCGGTGCTGCGGAACAGAATCATGTCCGGCCACCAGGAATTCAGCGAGGCGACCATAAGGGTGGAGGGCTTTTGCCGGTCGATCGTCAGACCGCTGTAGCCGAAAGAGAGATCACTGCTCGAGGCGGGGATGGGGCTTATGTCGGTCCAAGTGCCGCCAGCCAGGTCGAGTTTCCATACTTCCCCTTTTTCACCGTCGTAGGGGCCGCCGGTATCGCTCGTCGCCAGGTAAAGGAACCCGCCCACCGGGTCGAGCACGCCCTTGTGAGGCAGGTACCCCACCGGTGCGCCGGGTACAGCCTGCCAGGTGGCGCCGCCGTCGATGCTGCGGTAGAGCGGGTTCTGCTTGTCCGCTACGCCGACATAAATGTTTTGGCTGGCGCTGCCGGCGCTGCCGCTCGCCGGATCGAACACGACCCAGACGACTCCCTGGTTGCTGGTGAGATAATCGCTGGGATCCAGCGGGTCCTGCACATAATTGCCCGGGTTGGGAAAACTTTCGACTTTAGCCCAGCTTGCCCCATAGTCGACGCTGCGCCACAGCCCGTGGCCAGCTTCAGTGCCGAAGTAAAGAATGCGGTTGTCATTGGGATCGATCGCCAACCGCTCGCCCATGCCGCGGCCGGGCATATTGCCGCCTATTTTGAACGGCATTTCCGTAACTTCCCAAGTTGCTCCGCGGTCGCGCGACCGGGCAATCGCCCCATTGTTCGGATCCCAGCTGTTGGTGTAGGTGCCAAGTGCGGCATAGAGGCGCTCGGGATCCCGCGCATCGGTCGCTACACTCAAGACTCCATTCCAACCCCACTTTTCCCACGGCACCCAATCCAACAGAGGAACCCAGCTTTGCTCCGCCGCCTGCCAGCGGTACATGCCGCCGATGTCGGTACGAGCGTAGATCAAGTCTGGCTCGGTTTCGTTAAAAACAATTCCAGGTACAAATCCGCCACCACCGATAAGCACGTTGCGGAAGTGATAAGCCGTGGCAGCTCCGGAGCTGGAGCTGCTGCTCGAGGACGAGGGTGAAGAAGAACTACTCGATGAAGAACTA
>DJFO01000043.1 GCA_002432555.1 Marinagarivorans sp. UBA5870 | reverse complement strand
GGACAGTACTGCTTATTGGGACAGCAAACCGCGCCATGGCGGATTATCAGACAGAACTCACGCAAACCGTCTCCCATACCGATATCCTAAGTATCGTGGATTTCCCATATCCAGAAAATTACGAGGCCTACTCGCTTGATTTCCAGAGGGTGGGGTTATCTGGAACCTACTACCTTAACAAGGTGGAAACTCAGAATGTCCCTCTCTCGGATGCCGCGTTTCCGAGCAGGTCATTTTGGATCGCGGTGGGAGTTTCACGTCAGGACGATGGCTGGCAAGATCAGATGGTTACACAGAGCGCGGAGCTTGGCTGGAGGCTTTCCGACGATTTTTATTCCGGCTTGTCGTATCGACGGGAAGAATATGAGAATGCTAACACTTTTGCCCCGCCCATGACCCAAAGAAAACTCGGTGCGATGCTGGGGTGGTACCTAGGGGATACCTCCCGGCTTCAATTACATTATCAAGAGCTCTCTTATGCGGGAGCGTATCAATATTGGCCCGAGTATCCGTCGAAATCCGAATCCTTCACTATAACCATCAACCGGTTCAAGAGGAGGAGTCCTTGTGCCTCAAAACCTTCGGCGGGCAAAGTATAAATCTCCTTTTGTGCGGACAAAAATAAAGGGGATAGGGTCGCCTCTCGATGTTTGGAATCCGGTGCAGCGCCNNTCCGACATATCGTCTGTTAAGTGTTCGATCTGTCGGATCAAATTTTCACCTTTCGGAATCCCAATATGCTGAAAAAGTCTTTATTTTGGCTCGCCATTCTCAGCGTGCCCTGCGGCACCTATTGTATCGCTGAAGAGCCAATATCCGGTGCTTCTTCTGAGGGGGCGGTAATTATTATCAAAGCCGGGCAGTGGATGAGCAAAAGCTCTATGACCACGGATAAGCCAAGCTACGTGCTGGATATCTTTGCCACATGCAAAAAATTGTGGCCGATGCTTTTTCAGCTAACAAGGCTTTGTCCAAAAAAATGAAAAAGTACCTACCTCGTGACAGGGAAAATACAGCCGAAATCTATACCCCCAGACCTATTCTACCGGTTGAAAATCTATCTTTGGTGGAGTTGTCGATAAGAGCGGCTCGAGAAAATCTAAGGTCGCAGAACAAGAATGAGCTAGAGGCTGCCGCCAGGGATATTATCAGCGGGCCTGATAAGTTTAGTGTTGAGGATCACGATTTGGCGGAAGCTAACCTTCTTCGGTACGCAAAGTCCGCCGATGAAGAAGAAATCAACAGCGCTATTTGGATGGCAAGGGTGCTGGCCGTATCAAATGATAAAAAGTACCTAAAAACTTTGACCGAGATAAACGATCAATCGTTGAGCTCGAAGGTGGCAAAAGAGGCGAAGAAGGCATATGAAGCCCTGGCGAAGTAAACGATACCGCGGGACGAGCTAAAAGAGCGCGCAGGAATTGACGGCCTTGCTGCGATAAAATGTGCGGAAGTTCACACCTGGTCTGACAGTTCCACAACTTGGGATTGCGCTGGGGTTCTAAGGTTTTCACACCGGAAGGCTAGCGGAAAAGGCGCAGGTTACGAAAGTCCAAGTTGCGGAGCGCGCTGCAAGACCGTGCACCGGATGGTATGCCACCACGACCTTCGCAGTCCCCATTTTTGATGGAAACCACCTAATTTCATTTTTGGTAAAAAACCGCCCACGGGCGGTTGTGCAGTTTTAGCGGACACTTAGACTCCGGCGAGTATATGGGTTGGAGCAATTGCAGCGGTGATATTTTTACCCCTTCGCCTAATTACAACAAGTTGAAGCTGTTCGCATTTTCGGAATCAGTTAATTCTTATTGTCAAAATGGGCAAAAGCCTTCCGACACAATGCGTCTCGCCGATATTTTGCCGTTATTTCGATTTTTAATAAAAGTCCCCACCGATTTTGCCATGGCTTCTTCATCGTACACTTTATCTTTTCCAGCACTCATGTAAGTAAGTGCTTATCAGCTCGCCATGCTGCGTCTTCCGCAGATTCCGTTGCGTCTCCAACCGATTACAGCGGGAAGTTTGAATATATTCCGCACTGCAAAATTTCCCCTTTGGGATTTACTTATGGACGGAAAAACAGGCTGTTTAGTAAAGCAGGCAAATGTGCGGTTGCCCACCCAAGCTATTCCGAATTTGCAAAAGTTGGATGTTTGGTCAAATTATTCCGGAGCGCTTGTTCCGAATTCTGTGATGTCCGCAGCAGAATCTACTTGCTCAGTCGGTAGAATGTCTGTTTGAAGTACCTATATAAAATCGGGCGATAAATAATCGGTTCTTGCATAATAACCATTAAATGTGATCATCAATTGATCCGCACTGGAGTAAACCATGCTATCCATTAACTTGCGGTATCTCAGTTACCGCTTCGTCGCTACGACGCTGCTTGCCAGCTCCGTGGCGATTTTGTCCGCTTGCGGTGGTCCGGGTTCGTCCTCGACATCGAGTTCGAATTCCAGCTCGTCCAGCTCGAGCTCTTCAAGCTCCAGTTCCTCAAGCTCTAGCTCAAATTCCTCGAGCTCATCCTCTTCCAGCTCGTCGTCTTCTTCCAGCTCTTCTTCAAGCTCATCGAGCAGTTCGAGCTCATCCAGTGGCGGTGATGATGTGACCGGTGTTATAGATCCGGCCACCTACGACGGCAGCATTCCTTTGACCGAGCAGGCCAAAGGCAAACCGGGCGCTCCCCTGCAAACCGACGGCAACCCGTTCGCGGACTCGTATTTTTATTTGAGTCCCGACATTAAAACCATGATGGATTATTCGTTGGACCTCGTTGGAACCAGCAACCCGGCTCTGGTCGACAAAATCAAATACATTCAGCGGCAGCCCAGCGCTATCTGGATGGATTCAATTGCCACTGTTTATGGCGATCCGGCCGCGGGCCGACGCTCTTTGGAAGGGCACTTGGACGCAGCCGTGGCGCAGCAGAAATACTACGCCGAGCTGGATGGTGAAGTTTCCCCAATGACCATCGTTATCATTGTGTATAACCTGCCCGATCGCGACTGCGCCGCATTCGCTTCCAACGGCCAGCTCTATGAAATCGGCAAGCCGAAAGATCCCAATCCGATGCTGGGTGGAATGCAAAAATACCGCGAGGATTACATTGGCGTGATCACCGAAGCCCTGGGCAAAAAGGCGGAGTACAAAGATCTGCGCGTTGTTGCTCTGTTGGAGCCGGATTCATATCCGAACATGATCACCAACACCAAGCTGAACCCCGACGGGCCTTCACTAATATGGCCGGAGCTGACCACCGCCAACGGCACCACCTACTGTGATACCTTGCTGACCTATACCTCTCCCGGCCTGGAACCTGGCTTGGGTGTATACGGTCGCGGTCTGCAGATCGCCATCGAGGAATTGCACAAAGTCGGCAACGTGTACACCTACCTGGATATAGGCCATGCAGGCTGGTTGGGCTGGGATGATGCCACGAAAACCAACACCAACCTGAAGCGCGCTGTAGAAGGCTACCTGAAGCTGATTAAAGGCGCGAATACCGATGGTATCAGCGGTCTGGAAAAAGTACGCGGTTTCGCATCCAACACCTCCGGTTATACGCCGGTCGAGGAGCCTTTGATTTCCAACCTCGAAGCTGACCGCTCTGCTTTGTCAATGTACTACGAGTGGAACGCAGCGGTGGACGAAGTGAGTTTCATCGACGCCTTCAACGCGCGCATTCGTGCGCAGGAGCCGAGCTTCGCCCCTGGCTTCATCATTGATACCGCGCGCAACGGTTGGGGCTTTGCGGGTCGTCCCAAGCCGGGCACCGGCACCAAGGGTACCGACGCGAGCAAACGTGTTGACCAGCGCGCGCATCGCGGCCACTGGTGTAACGTGAATAAAGCCGGTGTTGGTGAAGTGCCCAAGGCGTCTCCGGATCCGAAGCGCGCACACCTCGATGCCTTCTTCTGGATGAAACCGCCAGGTGAAGCGGACGGTATTTCCTTCGACGTCACCAAGTACCCGAAAGGCTCCGCGGCTTACAACGCCTTGGACGCGGTCGATAAAGCAGTTGTCGACAGTGCCAGCGATCCCAAATATGCGGGCAAGGCGCTGGATACCATGTGTATCCCCGGCGAAGCGCGTGACGGTGGCAAAGTAGTGCAAGTTGTTCCCGCCCTGTCACCCCACGCTGGTGGATGGTTCCACAAACAATTCCTGATGTTGATCGAGAATGCTTATCCGGCGCTTGGAACGAGCGACTACTCTAAGCAGTAATCGATAATATAGAGCCCCCCTCTTGGCTTGCGCTGGAGGGGGGCTTTTTTTTGCCTGATGGATTCCCCTGGTACTCCGCAGCATCCGCCCCTGGCGATTCTTTACCTCTAATACCGGTTGCAGGGGTTCCTCTACTACAGGGGCCGCAGTGCCGGCTGAAAAAAAATTACGTTTGCTCCGATAGCGGAGCAATTCCCGCACAAAACTTTAGTAGCATCCACTCCGCTGGCTTTGGCCATTTCCAGAGCCTCGAATAGGAGACGATTGTTATGCCTGGTTCACGTTATAAAGACGATGCTCAAAGTGACTTCCTGATGCTCTGTGACGATTTAGTGGAGATTAGCGATTGCTGTGCTTTTATTTGCGACGCGTTTGTCGCGTTGGTTCGTTGTGAGTGCCCGCTTGATGAAAGCGCGGCTCGTGGAGTCAGCTATATTGCTGGTCGATTAAAAATTGACCTGGCAATGAAAGTCGAAGAGCTGCAGGCCATCTATCAACGGTCATATGGCAATGGGAAATTGTTGGCCACATCATAATCGGCTTGATTAGCGCATTCTGGCAGGACTGAGGGGCGTTCGGATCGCCATTGGTCGTTAATAGAAGACGGTTGATGGTCCGCATAGTGCCGAGCAGTTCAGAGGCTGGTCGCAGCTGCACGCAGCTGCGACCAGCGATCGAACGAATTGGTCAGCCGGGAAGAAAGTGAGCGCCTTGAACGGTCTATACTCTGGTCTAAATGACATACCGCCCAACAGGAGTCAAAAAGATGCGTAGTTTTATCCTTATCCTCATTCTGTCCCTTTGTTTTTCCGCTAGAGGGGCAGAAATGCCCGATTTTCCCTTTGTGCATGTCGACGGCGAAGCCGAGATCAAGGTGAAACCCGATCGGGCCAAGCTGACTTTCGAACTGGTGGCTTTTGATAAGGACCCGAACGTTGCCGCTGCAACCTTGTCGACACGGGCCAAGGAGATTCTGGCGCTGGCGCCCAAACACGGGATTCCGCCGGAAGACATCAGTTCATCGGACTACCGCAAGTCCACTCGGCGCGGAAAAAATGAAAACTACGAAGACCTGGAAATTCAGGGTTACGAAATAGCCCAGACGTTTACGGTGCAGATCAATCAAATAACAAAATACGCGCCCTTCGCGGATCAGTTGGCGATTCTGAAGAACGTCACTAATATTGCCTCCGAATTCGACGTCTCCAATCGAAAGGAAGTCACCGCGCAATTAACCAAAGCCGCCGCCGATGACGCCAAACAAAAAGCGGAATCGCTTGCTGCGGGACTGGGGGTGAAAATCAGTTCTCTTTTTGCGGCTTCAGAGACTTTCGATTTTAATCCTATCGAAAGTGCCCAGGGCTCTTTCGGTGCGTTAATGCGAGCTGCAGATACTGGCGTCGAATCTTCACCCCATCTGTCAGTCCCGCAACATATCTGGATCAAGAAAACCATTCGGGCTATTTATAAGATCATGTAGGCACCTTTGATATTCTGCCGCACAGACGACTGGGCACGGCAGTCCGCGTGGCAGCTCTCATGTTCTTCCTCGCCCCGACGTCGCTCCATCGTCTGATCGGCGCAACCCATTCTTCGAAAGGGTAGGGCGGGTGGCCCGCGGGGGGCGACCCTGGGAGTGGGGACGCTAGGGACGAATGCGATTTACTACGGCATGCTCCTTCCACGGAGGTGTCAACCGTCAACGAAGCCGAGCAAAGCCAATGGATGTGTATAGGGAGCGGCTCCTTGCTATCTTCGCCTTCCTGACCAGCTTCGATTGCAAGGGAGGGGGGGCATCAAGGGGCTGGGGAGAACTCGCATCCGGGGCGGGCGAACGGGTACGCCCCTTGCAGGCGCAACCCAACGTGAGCAGTGACTGGGCAGGAGAAAGGCGTCGCACTTACTCGCCAATGCGCGTTCATAGATTAACGCCCCCCGCTGATTTGGCAGGATTCGCGAATGAATACACTTGCTTTAAAGGTGGTCTTGGACCTTCACCATCAGGGAAGATCGCTGATCACCAACCCTCACTTACTGCTCGACAACGGTGCGCGCGGGGATCATCAACCCATTTTGATCAATCGCACCACATTTATCGAATTCCATCGTTTTATGTTTTCGAGAAGCGACATGGACATTCAACGACTGGACCATTCGTATCAACAATACTTCAGCAGGAATCGCCGCGGATGGGGTTTTATGGCGGGCATCGAATACTCTCTTCTCAATGATGCAATCGATTACCAGCTCTGTATCCGATCGGGAGACGATTACGTGGTGCAGTGCATATCAGAGGAGATTGCCATGAATTGGTGGTGCAATGTCGATCTTGCGCAGAATTTTACCGCAGTTACGTCTCAAGTGCTTATTGATCTCGCCGCATCCCTTAAATAGAACTCAGCTAGGCAATCATTGGCGTCGGCCAGTAATACCCTCGTTACGATTCCCGTTGACATGACCTGTCGGTGCAGGAACTTATACCAAATAATGCCTCGATGGGATATCCTCGCCCGGTAAAACCGTTCCCGCTAGATCATCTTCATGCCGCGAACTTTGTTCGGCTCGCGGCGGAATAACCCCAAATGTGTGATTCCATCCATGGCATTGATCAGCGTCTTTGGTGTTTTCCTCCTGTTCACCTTTTTCAGCATTGTCTACGTATACTCGGTACGCGGCGCGATCCGGTATGTCAAGTTTTCCGAATATCTCCGGAAAGGCTGGCCGGTATTTACCCCCCTGAACTGCCTGCTTTACCTCTTCACCGATAAGCGTGCCGCCTTACCGATCATGGATTTAGGCAAATTTCCAGAGCTTTGGGATATTCAGCAGAATTGGAACGTCATCCGCGACGAAGCTGTAGCACTGCATGTCAATCAGTCTTTCGAAAGCATTAATACGCCGGGGCAGCCCGCGCATTATGACCTGGGCTTTCATACATTTTATAAATTCGGCTGGCGCAAGTTTTATCTGAAATGGTATGGCTCCCAGCATCGCTCAGCCGAGCGGCTCTGTCCAAAAACTCTCGCCATACTCAGTCAAATCAAAAGCGTCAACGGCGCTATGTTTTCCATATTGCCGCCGGGCTCACACCTCACCCGCCACGCCGACCCGGTGGCCTGTTCGCTGCGGTATCATCTCGGGCTCATGACGCCGAACTCCGATCAGTGTTTTATTTCCGTGGACGGTCAAACCCACTCCTGGCGCGACGGCGGTGCTTTGCTGTTCGATGAAACCTATATTCATTATGTCCGCAACGATACGCCAGATTACCGACTCATCCTGATGTGTGATGTGGAGCGCCCGATGAATCTGTTCGGTCGGGCGATCAATGTGGCTTACAAAATCGTGATGCGTGCCGCCGTGGTGCCGAATACGGAAGAAGACTCCGCGGGCCTTGCCAGTGCGGTCTTTCGGGGGATCACACCTTTCCTGGAGCGCGGGAAAAAATTGAAGAAGGTGAACTACAGGCTGTACAAGCTCATCAATTATGGCATCAACGCGGTGGCCCTGATTGTTGGATTTGGCGTTGTCTACGGGGTGGTGAAGTTTGTGGGCTTTTTGTGGCGCGGGTTCAGTGAGTAAAGGTGGTGTCGACCCGCTGGTTATTTTCCGCTACATCCGCCCGGCGCCTCGTCGAACCCGGGGTTGCATGTCCAACCGTTACCCGAAAAATCCAGGTGAGCATTTGTCGGGACGCTGATCTTGATGCATTGTTGTTGATTGCGCTTGTACCCGCGATCGCATTCCCAGGCATCTCCGCCATCGGTCAAATGGCCATTGGCCGGTAGCCAAATTTCGGCACAGGCGCTGCCCTCTCGCTTATATCCCCGCATGCAGTGCCAACTTTTTGCGTCGCGGCCGATGAATGCATTTTGCGGAACCTTCAGGGGAGTGCAGCGACCGTCTTCTTCCATAAACATCTTTTTGCACTTCCACCCTTTATCGTTTTCGGCCTCAGTCGCATATGCGTTGGCAGGAACGATTATTTTGTTGCAGGAGTCCCGTAACTTTTTGTAGCCAAACAAGCACTCCCAGCTCTGGTTGGAGGCTGGACCGAGCAGTACCGCGTTTTCGGGTACAAAAATTTGAATGCACTTTTTATCCACTTCCTCGTAACCTCTTTCACACTGCCATCCCTGAGAGTGGTAGTCGTGGACGAGATAAGCATTGGGGGGAAGGTTGACCGGCTCGCACTGATGTTCGCGCCGTTTGAATCCTCGTTTGCATTGCCAGTCGTCTCCGAACGAATTGAGATACGCATTTGGCGGAACCTCAATGGACGTACACTCGCCACTCGTTTCGGTGAAACCACGGTTGCATTTCCAGCGTGCGCTGTAGTCGCTTTTGTATGAATGTTCTGGCTGCCGCGTCGAGGACTTGATTTGGGCATAGACGGGAGCTATGGCAACAAAGCTCGCGATCACAAGCAGCACTTTGCAAGCTTGCTTAGCAGCAGCAACTGTCAACTTTGCAGTGGCCATCGGAAAATTCTCACAACGAGTTTTAGACTCGGCCGTAAAAGGGGGAACTATTCCCGGAATTGCCCTTGGTTGGGGCAGCTTGAGGAGGAGTTTCATTGGCCTTTGCCGAATCGGCGGTTATGCGGAGGTGTGGAGACCTGACGTTCGGCCAGTATCCGCCCTTTTTGTCTGTAAGTACAGCAGTGGGTGGAATGCGCGCGGACGGTGTCTCGTTTGGTTGGCGGGGCTTAGTCCGCCAAAAGCGTGCCGTATGTCACAAATTGCGTGTCCGCTCCATCGGATGCTAAAGTACTCGCCCATCTGAATAGCGTCATTTTTTTCCCACACTGCGACAAGGAGAACCGCAATGCCTTCCAGAGAAATTCTGCTACAGCTCGCCGGAAAAGAAGAGGGAGTTAGCGTTCTGACCAACCCCCAACGAGTCGCCGAGTATTTTGCCTCCTATCGCGAATTCGCGGGCAAGAACGAACAGGCGATGCTGAACACTTCCTGGTGCCAGATTTTTCTCAATTGGGCGCTGCTGAAAGCCGGATATCCAATATTCCAGCGAAAGTACGGCGAATGGCTAACAAATGCAAAAGATGATATCGACGATGGGTTCCAGTACATCCTCCAGTCGAAGAAAACGTACAAACCCAAGCCTGGCGATATTTACTACGCCCAGTGGGTCCGAGGCAAAAAGACGGATCACATGGGATTTATCGTAAAGGATCACGGCAACGGCCGTTATAGAACGCTCGACGGAAATACCGCGAACGTGGGGCACCAGCATTACGGCAAGACCCTGTGGGGCGGCACCCGGTCCGGCGCTCTCACTGGCGGGATCGGTGGCGGCGTGGTGTGCTTCAACGAGCGCACCGATAATGGTGGCAGGACAAAAGACAAGGATATCGGCATCGACGGATTTATCCCGCTCCCGCTGATGATCTATACCAAAAATCCTTACGCGTAGAAGCCGGGCTTGCTCGTGTCGAGTCAATGAAGACTCGCCTGTTCCGACCGCACTGTTGGGGGACTGGCCGGTGGCTTCACCACACTTCTTCCGCCTCTACTCTAACCCGCTCGTCCGGGTTAGAATCACCTCGTCAACCACGCCGCGCTTCCTCAGCTAAGAGAAGCGCGCGTTATAATAATTAAAGGATTGGCTGCACATGTTGGACATAAGCTGGATCTTCGGCTTGTTTCTCCTATGCCTATTGATTTGGGCGGTCTGGAGCTTTAACCGTCTTATTCGCCTGCGCAACCAAGTTAAAGCCGCTTGGAGCGATGTCGACGTTCAATTGGCCCGACGACACGATTTGATCCCGCAGTTGGTCACCACCGTACAAGCCTACGCCGCCCATGAGCGCAGCCTGTTGACCGCCGTCACCGCACTGCGGTCCCAGGCGGTGGATAACAACCGACCTGCCGCCCTCGCGCAGTTGGAAGACCAGCTTGAGCGGCAACTTAACCAAATTTTTGTTCTGCAAGAGGCCTATCCGGATCTCAAGGCCGACGACAATTTCGCCCAACTGCAGCGCGATCTGGTGGAGACCGAAAATCTGCTGCAATTTGCCCGTCGCTTTTACAACGGCGCGGTGCGCGAGTTGAATGATCGCGTGCTGCAATTTCCAGATCTGATCATCGCCAAGTTTTGTGGCTTCAAAACGGCCGAATTCTACAGTACGGAACCGGCATCCAGGGAAAATCCGCGCGTCGCATAGGAGGCACCGCTGTGTCAAAACTCTACCTTCGTTTGGCTATTATTCTCGGCTTGCTGTGCAGCGCCCTGCCGGCCTCGGCTGTCGAAAAGATTCTCAAATTCCATTCGGACATAGTCGTCAGCGCCGACGGTTCGCTGGAGGTGACGGAAACGATTCAGGTGCGAGCGGAAGGGCAGCGGATTCGGCNNGGCATTTATCGGGATTTTCCCACGCGCTATAAAAATTCCCTTGGTGGCGAAGTGGTAGTGTCATTTACGCCCCTGGACCTCCTGCGGGATGGCAACCAAGAGCCCTGGTTTACCGAACACCTTCCCAATGGCGTGCGGGTAAATTTTGGGGACGATCGATTTCTGCCAACGCCGCTGGAGACTACTTACACCTTCCGCTACCGAACGGATCGCCAGTTGGGCTTTTTCAAGGAGCACGACGAGCTTTATTGGAACGTTACCGGCAACGGCTGGAAGTTCGCTATCGATCGGGCGTCGGCGCGGGTTCAGTTGCCGCAACCCATACCGCGGGACCAGCTGCGCCTGGACCATTACACCGGCCCCCAGGGCAGTCGCGGCCAAGCCGCCATCGCCGAGGTGCTGCAGCCGGGCGTGGTGGAATTTAGCACCCGCGCGCCTTTGCAGGTGCGGGAGGGCCTGACGATTGCCGTTGGATTTCCCAAAGGGATTATCCGGGAGCCGAGCCGCGCACAGCGGGTGGGATGGCTGCTGCAAAGCAGCTGGATAGTCCTGGTTTTTATCGGCGGGGCGGTCGGCATTTTTCTGTATTACTTCCTCCACTGGCGCAGTAAGGGCGTGGATCCTGCTGCGGGTCCGGTTTTCCCTCGGTATCAGCCTCCGGAAGGTTTCCCGCCGAGCGCTTTGCGCTATATGCGGGAGGGGTCTTACGACGATCGATGTATGGCGGCCGATCTGGTGCTCTTGGGCACCCGGGGTTGCCTGAACATTCAGCGAGAGAAAAAATTCCTGAGCGACACCTGGATATTGGAACGGCGCTCGGCACCGGCCGAACAAGAGTTCGCCCCGCTGCTGCGGCTTTGGCTCGGATTGTTTCAATCCCGCCCGCTCCTGGAGCTGGATAAGAAAAACAACGAAATTCTGCGCAAGGCAAAAGACGGCCATACAAGAGCGGTACAGGAAATTATCAGGCCGCGCTATATAGTGGATAACCGCAGCATTGCCGGGATGGGGTGGGGCATGTCGGCACTGCTCATGATCGGCTCCTTTATAACAACGGTCGTTACCGGATCGAGCAGCGGCATAGTGATTATTGCGGGGAGCTTGGGCCTGGTGGTGGTGAATATCGTCTTCACCTATCTGCTGCGCCGCCCGACCACCGAAGGCAGAAGATTGCTCGACCATATAGAAGGATTGAGGCTTTACCTGCGCGTCGCCTCCAAAGAGGATCTCGCCCGCCTGCAACTGAACGCGCAGGAGGAACCCGCTATGGATCCTGAACGTTTTCAGGCCATGTTGCCTTACGCGTTGGCGCTGGATGTGGAGGATGCGTGGACGGAGCGGTTTATTCTGGCGATGGGCTCGGCCGCTGCCGCTGCGGCCATGGCGGGAACGCATTGGTACCACTCGTCCACCGGCTCGGGCGGTTTGAGCAGCCTGGGCAGCGATTTGGGCAGCTCTTTGAGTTCGAAGATCAGTTCTTCTTCCGTCCCGCCCGGCAGCTCCTCCGGCGGTGGCGGCGGCGGATTTTCCGGGGGCGGCGGCGGAGGTGGCGGCGGCGGGGGTCGTTAAACACGGCGAGGAGGTCTATTAGGGGATGGGATTGTTGTGGATAGGATTGTTGTGGATGGGATTGTTGTGGATGGGATTGCTGTGAAAATTTTTACGATTGTTTTTTTCGGCTGGCTGTTAAGCGCGTTGCCGGCAGCGGCCGAAGAGAAAATACTCAGTTTCCATTCCGATATCATANNGTCCAAACTATCAAGGTCCGAGCGGAGGGCCGGGAAATTCGCCGCGGTATTTACCGGGATTTTCCAACGCGATACGACGAGGGTTGGCGCGGCCGGGTGGTGGTAGGGTTTGAACCCCTCGAAGTGTTGCGAGACGGCAAGCGGGAACCTTGGTTTAGGGAACGCGTTGGCAACGGAGTCCGGATCAATTTCGGCGATAATTCCTTTCTGCCGGTTCCGCTGGAAACCACCTACACCTTACGCTACCAAACCGACC
>DJFO01000171.1 GCA_002432555.1 Marinagarivorans sp. UBA5870 | reverse complement strand
CATCTGCTCGATGTGCTCGTTGATTGAAGAATCTTTTTCGATAAACGTGTCCGAGGAGGGAACATAGGCTTCGGGTTGATAATAATCGTAGTAGGAAACAAAGTATTCCACCGAGTTATGCGGGAAGAATTCTTTGAATTCGCCATAGAGCTGGGCTGCGAGCGTTTTATTATGAGCCATCACGAGAGTCGGCCGTTGCACATGGGCGATAACATTCGCTATCGTAAATGTCTTACCAGACCCTGTTACCCCCAGAAGCGTCTGATGCGCGAGGCCCGCCTCGATTCCCTGAATCAAAGCATCTATCGCCTGAGGTTGATCGCCAGCGGGTTGATATTCCGCCTTCACTGTGAATTGATTGGACACTCAAACCTCCCGGTGTTCTATCAAAAAGCATTGATGAATTTTAGGGTTGCGCGCGAAATCAAAATCCAGGGTACGGGCAGTGATATCACTGATCGAAACACTTGCCAAAGACTCAGCATCCAGTTTAAAACTGCGCAGATTCGTCGAGAAATACAGTTTGCCTTTTGGGTGCAAGAGTTCCATGCAGCGCCGTATCAAAGCGACGTGATCACGCTGAACATCCAAGACGCCGTCCATTCGTTTCGAATTGGAAAACGTAGGTGGATCGAGCATGATCAGATCAAACCCCTGGCGGCACTGTTGCAACCACTTCAGGCAATCCGCCTGTATAAGCTGATGTCGATCCGAGCGAATATTGTTGAGTTCGAAATTTCTATTGGCCCATTCAAGGTAAGTGTTGGACATATCAACGCTGACGGTCTGAGACGCACCGCCCAGCGCGGCTTGCACACTGGCGGTCGCGGTATAACAAAACAAGTTGAGAAAACGTTTCCCACCTGCCTCATTGAAGACAATCCGACGCAAGGGACGGTGATCGAGAAACAAGCCTGTATCGAGATAATCCCACAAGTTCACCCAAAATCGCGCCCTGCCCTCCGTTACACTAAAAAATTCTTTCTGGTCCTGCAACTTCTCGTACTGCTGTTTTCCCTTGGTCCGCAAGCGCTGTTTCAGCGCGATTTTGGCTTGCGGAACGGCAAACACATATGCGACCGCGTTGACCAGCTCGCGCAGACGCTTTTGCGCCGCGTCTTCCGCTATGGTTTTTGGCGCTGCATATTCCTGTACATGCACCTGGCCATCGTACAAGTCGACCGCTGCGGCATATTCCGGCAGATCAGCGTCATAAACCCTGTAAGCGTTGGTATCCGTTTCTTTTAACCAAGGCAACAGGCGACGCAGGTTCTTTTTCAGCCGATTGGCGACCATTTCCGCCCCTCCGCTGAGATCTTCTTTATTGACCACGTCGCGATCGCGCCGCAGCGTCGCCTGCTCCATGGACAGCAGTTCGTAACTGTACAGCTCGCAGGGGATCGCCCCGTTGAAAAATTTATTGACCCGCTTGGGCCGCAATCGCATTTCGCGGGCCAGTTCCGGATTTCCGGTGAACACGGCCAGCCGCCAGCCCGGACATTGCACCTTGCTGACTTCGGCAAGGTCGAGATAGGTTTGCTTCAGCTCGTTCAGCTCCCCCAGGCGTTCGCCGTAGGGGGGGTTACAGATCAACAGCCCCGTTTTGCCGGCAGCAGGTTCCGGCCGGACAAACTGGCGGATCTCGGATTGTTTGAAAGCTATACCTGCGGCAACCCCGGCCCGCTCGGCATTGGCTTTGGCCAGTTGAAGCATTTTGTGATCGCGGTCCAATCCCCAATAAACAATCTCTTCATTTTGCTCGCCAACGGTCGCAAAACGTCCGCGCGACTTTGCATCGGCCAGCAGTTCCTGCCAAGTCGGCTCCGAGTGTTGCAGCCAGTGGCTAAAACCCCACTGATCCAGACCATTGCGCAGCCGGACCAGGCCGGGCGCAATATTCCGAGCCATGAGAGCCGCTTCGATCAACAAGGTTCCCGAGCCGCACATGGGATCGATCATGACCGCTTGCGCTTGCGCCAATTCGGGCCAACCTGCCCGGAGCAGAATGCCCGCAGCGAGATTCTCCTTAAGCGGCGCCGTTCCCTGGTCCAACCGGTATCCCCGTTGATGCAGGCTGGTGCCAGACAAATCGAGGCCGAGCTGAAGTTCGCCCTTAGCCAAACGGGCATGAATCCTCAGCTGCGGCTGCTGCTTGTTAACATCCGGACGGCGGCCGATTTTCGTTCGCATGCGGTCGACGATGGCGTCCTTCACCCGTACCGCTCCGAATTGGGTATTGACGATAATTTTGTTTGTGCCGACAAAATCCACTGCGAAGCTCGTGTCCCCGGTCATATGGTCTTCCCAAGGAACAGCTGCGACCGCCGAATATAACGCTAGGTCTGAAGCGATTGGTGGAGAATCCGCCGGCTCGTTGAGCAATAACATGACGCGGTTGGCGACCCGCGACCACAAACACAGGCGGTAGGCCGCACTCAGCGGGGCGGTGAAATAGATGGCGCCAACCGTCTGCTGATATTCGATGCAGTTAAGGTTCTGTACCTCGGTTAGCAGTAAATCTTCCATGCCCTTCGGGCAGGTGGCAAAAAATGGTAAAGCATCACTCATAGAAAGGAGGTTTAATAAATTGTGGCGATAAAGGTCAGGGCAATTAGAAAATAATATTCGTTCACAATGGCACTTGTCTTTGTTTTACTACCCCCTCGCTCAATTGAGCGGAATATGCACGGTGCCAATCAGAATATTCTCACGATCTGCCGATACCAGCCAGCAGAGTGAGCCGCATATAGGCCCTGAGAACTTAGCCCTTGCTCAGCCATGGTGATTTGCCCGAACCAGGTCATTACATTTTGCAAACGCGAAACACGCAGCCAAGACCCTAATACTGCATTGTCCGTGTCGATACGTCAGACCGCAGACTGAATCGGCCGGCAATCTGCAGGGTCCAACGTCTGGTGGTAGCGAGCCGCAGGTAGCTTGAACACTATAAGATCCAGTTGTTGAGGTGTTGCAGCGCCCGGACCCGGTACCGATCATTCATTAAACAGAGAGGTGCTTAACCAATGAGAAGCCAAAAACGCAGCCCGATCGATAAGGCCTTTTCCAAAGGCTATCAAGCAGCTATGTCGGGCAGATCCTGGAATGCCTGCCCCTTCGACTCCGGCAGGGCGCGCCTAGTATGGATGAATGGCTGGCGCGAAGGAAGAGAGGACCACTGGAGCGGGTTCGACACAAAAACCCAGGTGCAGAAACTAAGTAGTTTTTGACTTCCCCGGGGTGCATCTCTCGCGAGATACCCCGCGTTTGAACTTACGGCAACGCAGTCGACTCCGCTCGATATAAGGCCCGCTCGGCGGGCCTCACCCAGCCCCCCGCCCTGCTCTTTCACCCAGCTCTTTCACCTAGCTCTTT
>DJFO01000125.1 GCA_002432555.1 Marinagarivorans sp. UBA5870 | reverse complement strand
CTGGCGATCTGCATGTGGATTATTACTTCACCGATGACCCTTTATTTCGCAATTACGTCGATCCGCCGACTGGGCAGGGTTACGCGGTGGACGTCGGTTTTGCCTGGCAGGTCACTCGAGGGTTGCGGCTGGAAGGTAAAATCCAGGATTTCGCCGGCAAGATCCGCTGGGACAAGATGCCGCATATTTCCGCCGACGCCACCTCCGAGAGTTTTGTGGAACAACCAGACGGATCCTTTTCCGTGGGCCCTCTTATTTCCGGCTTCAACCGGCGGGATGACTTCACGCAGGACCTCACTCGGCGCGATACGGTGAAACTGAGCTACCGGCTAAGTCGCTTTGCTCTGGGTTATCAGTACGATCGCATGTCGCAAACCATGTTCAATCGAGTGTCGTTAGGCTATTACTGGAGCGATCAGTGGGGCTTGCATTTAGCCGGTGAGGTGGACTCCGGGGCGGGGGAAATGCGCCTGGCCATGCCGGTGGGCGATTTGTATTTGATACTCGACGATTTCGATATAGATAATGCGCACACTCTCGGCTTCGGCTGGAATTTAAACTTTCGCTTTTGAGCGCCAGCCCACCGGTTTTCCTCCGCGATGGCATTGATGGGGAATTGCTTTAGCGGAACCGCAACGCAGGTTCCGCCAAACAAGCACCGACAATGACTGCACAGTCGATTGCGACTGGCCCGATGGCATGCCATATGGGAGCGCCGGGATTATTCCCCAGACGCGCTGGCCGGCGGAGTAACCGCGCTCGCGATCAGACAATGGCTCGGCACCAGGGCGACGGCTTCCTTGAATGGCAGCTGCGCGCGCGCCGCGGCGCAATAGCCTTTTATCTCCCCGCGTTCCTCCTGCAGATAGCGCCCTATGGCGGCGGCAAACTGCGGGTGTTGCAGCCAATGGCGGGACTGGGTGAGCACCGGGGTAAATCCGCGGGCGATCTTGTGTTCCCCTTGCGCGCCCGGATCAAAACGCTGCAGGCCGTGGCGAATGGCGTAGTCGATACCCAGGTAGTAGCAGCATTCGAAATGCAGACCATCGAAATCCTCCAGGGCGCCCCAGTAGCGGCCGTAGAGGGTTGTGCCCCCCTTGAAGTAAAGCGCCCCTGCGACCCAGCGGCCTCGGTGGTGTGCTCGCGCAAGCACTATGTTGTCCGGGAGGCGCGCGCCTATTTGCAGAAAAAAAGCGCTGTTGAGGTAACCGTCGTGGCCACTGCGCTTCAAATAAGTCTGCCGGTAAAGCTCATAAAAATGCTGCCAGTCCTCGGCTTGCAGGTGCCTGCCCTCGACCATCTCCACCGTCAGTTCCTGCTCCGCGATTCGGCTTCTCTCCTTCAGCACGTTTTTGCGCTTGCGCGAACTAAAACTTTCGAGAAATTCTGTGAAGGAATCGTAGCCGGAGTTGAACCAGTGGTATTGGCAATCCAGGCGCAGGAGCCATTGCCCGGCGCCCTGCGGGAGAGGGTCGCCGAGGCGCGGGTCCACGGCCGGAAACAGGCAGTGCAAACCGGAGGCGTCCAGCTGCTTCACCAAGCCCAAGGCGGACTGCCACAAGTGCGCGACTATTTGCCACTGTTCCGCCTCGTCCAAATCCGGATCTGCTGCCCACCTCGGTCCGGAAGCGGGGGTAAAGGGGATGGCGTTGAGCAGCTTCGGGTAGTAAACCAAGCCCGCCTGGCGGTAGGCATTCGCCCAACTCCAGTCGAAAACGTATTCGCCGTAAGAATGCGTTTTGATGTAGAGGGGAAGGGCNNTGCCCCCACCAGGCGATTTTGCTGCCGAACTAGGCAGTGGGAGGGTAACCAGCCGGTCGCGCGGCTCGTGCAACCGCTCTCTTCCAGCGCGAGCAGAAAAGCGTGGCGGACGAAGGGATAGTCCTCCGGCCACAAGCGGTCCCAGGCGGCGCCGTCGATTTCACGAAGCGAGGAAATAAATTGAGTTTGCATGCGAGATTCAATGGCCTTGCGAAACCCCAGTGTAAAACGAGGGCGGGTCCGCCATAAAATATTGTTTCAGCCCGCGCTGGACTCCAGCGCATCCGCGGGTGGCAGTCGAACCACCATATTGCGGGGGAAGTGACAAGAAAACTCGCTGCCTTTGCCGAGCCGGCTCTGCACCTTCAAGTCGGCGTTGTGCCGCAACAGCACATGCTTGACGATTGCGAGTCCCAGGCCAGTGCCGCCAGAGGCAACTGAGCGGCTGGGGTCGACCCGGTAGAAACGTTCAGTGATGCGCGGGATATGTTTGGAGTCTATGCCGATGCCCTGATCGCGCACGCTCACCACAGCGCCGCCATCCTGATAATCGTAATGAATCTCCACGCGGCTGCCGGGAGGGGAATAATTAATCGCATTGACGACGAGGTTGGAAAACGCGCTACGCAACTCGCGTTCGCTGCCGATCAAGGCAAGGTCCGCAGCACCTTTGACCGACAACTGGTGCTGGTGGGCGCCGCTTAAGCTGTGCGCATCCGCCACTACGCTCTCGACCAAGGGTGCCAAGGGAATGGGCTGGGTAGCAATGGCTTTTTCGTCCGTCTGCAGTTTGGTCAGGGTAATGAGATCGTTGATCAGCAGTGTCATGCGCTGAGCTTGCTGCTCCATTTGCTGCACCACTTTNNGCGGGGTGCGCAGTTCGTGGGACACGTTGGCAACGAAATCCTTGCGCATCTGTTCCAATTTGAACAGGCGCGTAATGTCCCGCACGATCACCAGGCGCTCGCCGTCGCCGAAGGTATGCACCTGAAACTCGAGGTGCTCGTCCTTGCGCCACATAGTCAGTTCCAGGGGCGTCGCGTAGCTTTTCTGGTCAAAATACTGGACGAATTTGGGATGTCGAATCAAATTGGTCAGCTTGTGGCCCAAGTCGATATCGCGAAAGCTGAAGAGGCGTGCCGCCGCTTTGTTCCACCACTCCATATTGCCGCGGCGGTCGAC
>DJFO01000375.1:297-2517 GCA_002432555.1 Marinagarivorans sp. UBA5870 | reverse complement strand
GGCGGGGCCCAAAAACAGTCGCGATAACCGAACATGTCCGGCCAAGCTTGCCTATAATGCCCGCCCCGCGTTTAACCGGCGAACGACTCATGGCACTGCAAAATCTAATCGCTCACCGCCTCTTAAAATCCTCCCCGAGCACCGCCGGCCAGCCGCGGCTGCGACCCGCTGAGATNNCTGAGATACCGCGCGACGGCAAGGTGGAGGAACTCTGCCGCGAGCTGAAGAACACCTACATTCGCAAGGCGGGCAAACAATACGGTAGCTTTGGCCCCGGCCCGCTTCCAGGTTGGCTGCGAGAATGGCTGGAGGGCCGGCTGGGTTTTGTCGGCCTCAGCAACCGGATCGCCCAGCACCTGCTGCAGCAATTCGACGCCGCGGCAACGCCGCTCGACAATATATTGGTGATGCTCTACGAAACGGCGGAAGCCGGCGATGCACTCTACCTGTTCCTCGTGGACCACAAGGCGGCGCACTATTTCGACGGCGAACTCGATCTGTGCGACGCCCTCTTCCTGGACACCGCCAATATTAACCTCGGGGCGAAAATCAAAACGGCGGAATTTATGACGGCGACCACTGGCAATTACCTGTCGCTGCTCCGCTGGCGCGGCGAAAAGGAGCTGTCGGAAGCGTTTGCCGCGGCTCTCGGCCTCGCCGAGCCGGTGGACACGAGCGCAGACACCAGTGAGTTTCTCGACCTGGTTACGCACTACACAGCTGCCATGCCCGAGGACGTAGCCCGAACCACCCGCCGCCAGGCGGTGGAATATTGCCTGCAGCAGGACAAGGCCGGGTTGCCCGTGCAAATGGCGGAGGTGGCGTTACACATTTCTCAGCCCGATCAGCCCCATTTCAGCCATTTCGTCAGCACCACTCAGCCGGAGGGCAAAAGCGCCTGGATCGCCGACCGGGCGCAGCTGAAAAATTACGTGCGGATCAGTGGCCGAGATGAACAATTGAGCATGAGTTTCGCCTCCGCCTGCCTGGGCAGCACGGTGGTCTACGACCGCGAGAGCGACAGCATCACGATCAAAAATATTCCCGCCTCTCTGAAGGCAAAGCTGCTGGAGCATTTGCAGAAAAATCGCCCGCACTCCGACGAGCGGGAAGGCGGGGCTTAAAGACGACGAGCAGGGTCGAACCAGAGTTTGGGGTTGTCGAGGGGCGTCTCCGGCGGCAGCAGCGGATTGCGCAGCTCGAACACCAGGCGCTCGTTCATTTTGGCTTTTTCCAGCACATCGCGAATCATCGGCGTGCCGTAAAAATAGCGGTCAAAGGAACCGTCATCGATTGCTTGCAACAGCGCCTGCTCTAGATCTCGCGCCAGCTCCCGATCGCCTTTGGCCACAAAAAAATACATCGGCATTTTGTAGACCAGCATCAGCCTCTTTTCGACGGTGAGATCCAGCTCCGGCCGGCCGCTCACCTCGCTCCAAGGTTCGTGCACGCCGCGTGGAAAAGCCGCGAACCGGCCGCCGTCGAGCATATGAAACAGACTGTCGAACTTGGCCGCCTTCACCACTTTGAGCGCATTGGCCTCGAGCACATCCGTGTCAGTCCAACCCAATCCTTGGCCAAGGCGGATCTGGCGCAGGTCGTCGAGGTTATGCACTCCGTTGAATAAGGCTTGCTGATCGCGGCGGATGATGAAGATACGGTGGCCGAGCAGCCCCTTGTAGAGCGGCACGCGCACCGGATCCATCTGGGTCTCGAAGGCGGTGCTGGTCGCGATCCAGACCACCGAAATCTTGCCGTCATTGAGGTCCTGCACCTCGCGCACCTGTCCGCCAGAGTCAATGTTGCGGGTGACCAGGTCGTACTTGTTGCCGTGGTAACCGAGGGCGAGTTTCAGCAGGCCAAAACAATAACGATGGTGGTCGGAGCTCGGGGGATTGACGGTGATGGTGCGCGCCGCGGCAAGGGTGCAGTTCAGCAGTATGCCGAAGCCAAGCAGCCAAACTTGCAGCGGAGGTGGGCGCATAAAAAAGATTCACGGCTTTTCTTGGAGTATAGCAAAGCGTGTACTAACTCCAGCCGAATCCTTTATCGACGGCCGCTCCGGGTCTGGGGACCCGGCCGGTCCGAGTGGAATCAAGCGTTGTAAGTGGTGGAGGCCGTATCCCCGCCCCGCCCGGTCCAATTGGTGTGGAAAAATTCTCCGCGCGGACGGTCGAGTCGCTCGTAAGTGTGGGCGCCAAAAAAGTCGCGCTGGGCCTG
>DJFO01000375.1:0-291 GCA_002432555.1 Marinagarivorans sp. UBA5870 | reverse complement strand
GACGATCGCCGCCGCGATCACCCGGCGCCAACCGGCCTGGGCGCCGCTGACCTTGTCGACAAAGTAAGGATCGACCAGCAAGTTGGTCAGTTCCGGATTGCGGTCGAAGGCCTCTTTGATTTTGCCGAGGAAGGCGGAGCGAATAATGCAGCCGCCGCGCCACATAAGGGCGATACCGCCATAATTAAGCTCCCATTTGTACTCCTTGGCCGCCTCGCGCATCAGCACATAACCCTGGGCATAGGACACGATTTTGGCGGCGAGCAGGGCGCCGCGCAGATCCTCGACCAT
>DJFO01000174.1 GCA_002432555.1 Marinagarivorans sp. UBA5870 | reverse complement strand
TACTGCTCCTTCTGCGTGGTGCCCTACACCCGCGGCGAGGAAGTGTCGCGGCCCTTCGACGACGTGCTGGCCGAGGTGGCCGAGCTCGCCGCCCAGGGCGTGCGCGAGGTCAACCTGCTCGGGCAGAACGTCAATGCCTATCGCGGCGAAGGTCCGAAAGGGATAGTCGACCTGGCCGAACTCATCACCCTGGTTGCCGCCATCGACGGCATTGACCGAATCCGCTTTACCACGTCTCACCCGGTCGAGTTCAGTGATCGACTGATTGCCGTCTACGGCGAGGTGCCGGAATTGGTGAGCCATGTTCACCTGCCGGTGCAAAGCGGCTCCGACCGGATCTTGATGGCGATGAAGCGCGGCCATACGGTGCTGGAATATAAATCGAAACTGCGCCGCCTGAAGAAGATCCGCCCCGACATCTGCTTTTCATCGGATTTTATTGTCGGTTTCCCCGGCGAAACCGAGAAGGACTTCGAGGCGACCATGCAACTGATCCAGGACATAGGCTTCGACACATCTTTTAGCTTCGTCTACAGCCCGCGGCCGGGCACCCCGGCGGCGGACATGGCGGACGACACACCCGAAGAGTTGAAAAAACAACGGCTGGCGCTCTTGCAGCAACGGATTCTCCAACAGGCCCAGCAGATCAGCCGGCAGATGGTCGGCAATACCGAACGGGTTCTGGTGACCGGCTACGCCAAAAAAGACCCCGGCCAGTTGAGCGGCCGCACCGAAAACAACCGGGTGGTGAACTTCCGCTGCGATAACACGGCGCTGATCGGCCACTTCGCCGACATCCTTATTGAAGAGGCTCTGCCGAACTCCCTGCGGGGAACCTTGTTGGGGTCGGAGTTGGATGCTTAACGGAATCCTGTTTTCTCGGGCCCGGTTTTTCGGTAGTCTTAGCGCCCTGTCAGAACGACTTACGCTCACTCACGCGGAAAACATCACTCTTGGAAACACCACAAGCGCCCGCCGGCAACCCCAGCAGCCCCACCAATCTGGTCCTGGAACCCAACGACAGTCGCCGACTCGCCAGCCTGTGCGGCCAATTTGACAGCCATCTGAAGCACATCGAGAAACGGCTGGATGTCGAAATCCACCACCGCGCCAATATCTTCGCGATCCACGGCGACGAAAAGCGGGCGCAGGTGGCGGCCAAGGTGCTGCGGCAGCTCTACTCGGATACCTCGAGCGATACCGACATCACCCCCGCCGAGGTGCATTTGGCCCTCCAGGAAGCGGGGGCCGAAACCCTGCTGACAGCGGAGCCAGGCCAACCGCCCGAGCTATCGTCCTTGATCCGCACGAAAAAATGCACCGTCAAACCGCGCGGGCACAATCAGCAAAAATACGTGCACGCGGTGCGCACTCACGATATCAACTTCGGCATTGGACCTGCGGGCACGGGCAAAACTTACCTCGCCGTCGCCTGCGCGGTGGAATCGCTGCTCAAAGATGAAGTCGAGCGCATCCTGCTGGTGCGGCCCGCGGTCGAGGCCGGCGAGAAACTGGGGTTCCTGCCTGGCGACCTGTCCCAAAAAGTGGACCCTTATTTGCGTCCGCTCTACGATGCCCTCTATGAAATGTTGGGCTTCGAAAACGTTGGCAAGCTAATTGAAAGACATGTGATCGAAGTGGCACCCCTGGCTTATATGCGCGGTAGGACCCTCAATAACTCTTTCATCATTCTCGACGAGAGTCAGAACACGACTCGGGAACAAATGAAAATGTTTTTGACTCGCATAGGTTTCGGGTCGACGGCCGTGATCACGGGCGACCCGACCCAGATCGACCTACCGAGAGGCCACGCCTCCGGTCTGCGCCATGCGGTGGAAGTGCTGGCCCATGTTGCCGGCATAAGCTTCACCCACTTTGATGCCAAAGACGTGGTGCGACATCCCCTGGTGCAACGCATTGTGGAAGCCTACAATGCCGCCGAGGAATCGCAGGCTACTAATTGAAACCACAACTGAATCACAGCAATCTGTTGATATAGGTTATGAACACCTTCCCCTCGACCTTGTCACCTGAGGTCGACGTACAAATCGCCACGGCCGATGAGAACATCCCATCGGACGAGGATTTTCGGACCTGGGTCGCCGCCGCCCTGCCACCGGAGCGGTTGGCCAGCGAAATCACGATCCGCATCGCCGGGCGTGACGAAAGCCAATCCCTGAATNNCGACCAACGTCCTGTCCTTCCCCAGTGAACTCCCACCGGAGCTGCAGATACCGCTGTTGGGCGATCTCGTCATCTGCGCCGCCGTAGTGGAAGAGGAAGCTCGGGAACAAGCGAAGTCGCTGGATGCCCACTGGGCGCATATGGTGGTGCATGGAACCTTGCATCTGCTCGGTTACGACCACGAAGTGGATGCCGAAGCGGAAATCATGGAGGCGCTGGAAACTCGAATTCTGACGAGCCTCGGTTTTCCCGCCCCCTATGAAGAAGAACAACACGAAAAAACCGATTGATGAGTAAGAGAGACGAAGGGCATAACATGTCGGACGACCCGTCGAGTAGTCATTCTGCAGCGAACAACGGCCGCTC
>DJFO01000360.1:8838-13866 GCA_002432555.1 Marinagarivorans sp. UBA5870 | reverse complement strand
CCCGCCGCTGCACCTGTCAGCACGCCTTTTTTCCGATCGTTCTTGCTCGCTGTTGCCGCGCCGATCACCGCGCCCGCGATGGCTCCTATGCCGGCACCTTTAGCGGTGTTACTGGCCTTCTGTTGACCTGTGTAAGGATCTTGGGTTGCACAGGCACCCAAGATGAGCGCCATCGCGACCACAAATACTTTACGCATGAGATATCTCCCGTTCTTTAAAGAAAATGAAATCAAACCCTCCCACGGCCGTCTGCGGGTTGCTTCCTTCAGGTGGTTCTTCCTTCAGATGGTTATTCCTTCGGGTGGCTCTTCCTTTGGTGGTCCAGGGGCGGTCTGCAGCCTGTCCCGGATTCGACTTCCGTTGCAGCGACGTATTGTAACCACCGCCTTCCGGACTGCAATCAGAATTTATGCAGTCTGTGCTGAACCCCGGCTGAACTTGTTAAAATGCGGAATTTCCAACCGGGACAGATTCCATGAGGCCGATCACTTACTATGTTTTGCGCTCCTGCACTTTTCTCGCGCTGCTCGGATTGGCCGGCTGCGCGCGCTATCGAGTGACATTAAACGAGCAGCCCATTTATACACCGCCACCGCTCTACAGCAAGTTCGAAGTCAGCGACCCTGCACTCGCAGACTGCCTGCACCAAACCATAGCGGACCAAAACATCACCGTCCCTGAACAGCTGAAGCGACTGACCTGCCGCCACGCGGGACTCGAGACGCTTGCTGGCCTCGAGCATTTCGCTGCGCTCGAGGAGCTCGATATATCGCACAACAAGCTGCGAGAAGTCGCGCAGCTGGCGCGGCTGCCCCAACTGCGGAAGTTGCAATTGAATGATAATCCCAGCTTGCAATGCACTGATCTAGCCCCGCTCGCGCGGCCTAACCTGCAGATCACTCCGCCGGCGCATTGCGTCCAGTAGGTACTCGTTATTTGGCGACGAACATCAAGCCGACGATATTGCGGTGGCTGTGCATTACCTTCATGGGCACAGGTTGGGCGTTTACCGGTCCGACCACTTTCTTAAAGACCACATTCACTATGGTGCCTACAGGCGGCGTCGGGTGGTTTTCAATGGAAACCTGAGCACCACCGTCCGAGATATCCATGGTGAAGCCCACAATGGTCCCAAAGGATGGATGCGACATTTCCACCCGAAAGGCGGAGGCGGTCCGCTCAAAGCGTCGGCGTTCGTCCACAGGGAGTTCCTCTAGCATCATTTTTATATCAAAGGTATAGCACCAAAAATCCGCCGATGCCCTGCTTGCCTTCCACGGGTGGGGCGCAAACAATGCCGCCTCAGGTTACCCACAGGCTTATGCACAGGAAAATCTGCGCACAGATATTGTGGATAATTCTGTGAAATAACGTTTGGTAAACGGTCGGGAACTGCGTAACTCGGAGGTTTTTTAAAACCGGTCGAAAAACGACCCGATTTAATAATCTACTTATTTTTCAAAGAGTTAAAAAAGTCAATCCGATATGTTCTACGGCCCGCGCCCAGTTGGCGAGCCGCCGAGAGCACTTCGAACGGGCATGTGGAAAAGATTGAAGTCAAGGGATTGACAGGGATTTTTTAGCGCAGCTCCAACCAGTCGAAGCCGGCATCCTGGCAAGCGTAGGCAACCTGCCCCATGGGCTTGTCCAGAGCGGCGAGCGCAGCCTGGGCTAAGGCGACAGAATTGTTCTTGCGGGATATATGGCCTATGACGAGGTGCTGCAGACGGCTGGTGTCGATGAGACCGAGCAAAGCGGTGGTTTGCTCGTTACTGAGATGTCCCCAGGGTCCGGCGACCCGCCGCTTGAGGGCCGGCGGGTAAGGGCCGCCGGCGAGCATCTGGCGATCGTGATTGGCCTCGAGCAGCAGGCCGTCGCAGATTTGATAAGCCGCGATCACCCGTTCGTCGAAACTGCCGAGATCGGTGAGAATCCCGAGGGTTTTTCCCGCGCAGTGAAAAAGATATTGCACGGGCTCGCACGCGTCGTGAATAACCGGGACAGGAGTGACCACGACCGGGCCTATGGAGAACGATTCGCCCTCTCGAATCAGACGGAGGTCGGGAATGGTTCCAAGATCGCGGCTGTGATAAGTGCCGCCGGTCATAAAAACCGGTGTACCCAATTTACGCGCAATCAGGGGCACGCCGCGAATATGATCGCCGTGTTCGTGTGTGACCAACAGCGCCGATATGCGGCTGAGGCACAGCTCCAGGCGCTCCAGGCGCCGCTGCGCCTCACGCAGACTGAAGCCGCAATCGACCAGTATATGAGTCTCGCCGTAGCTGACCACAGTAGCGTTGCCGCTGCTGCCACTGCCGAGAGATGCAAAGCGCAAGCGATTCTCGCTTAAATCAGGTTGCGGCGAATCACCGCGAGCATGCGTTTATTATCGGCGAGATCCAGCTTCAAACCCCGGTGGTCACGCACTCGCACAATCGTTTCACCGCCTTTGGTATCGAGGACTATGAGAAACCCCAAACCCTTTTCCAGAGGCTCGCCAAACGCCACGCCGGGACGATCCCCGAGCAGGGCTCGAGCCTCCTCTTTCGGTGCGAGATGAGTCAGCAGATCGTTTAATTTATAGGGCGATTTCTTGGCCGCGGAGGCCGGCTCGAAGGTGAACAAGCGCACGAACCAATTGCGTCTTTTTGTGTGATCCTGGAATTGGACGTAAAACAAATTCCGATTGTTATCCTCGTCCCACAAGAGGTAACCCTCACGGGTCACTGCATGGGCGACGGTCGCCCATGCGCGCGACGCCGGCAGCCGCAACCGCAACGCCGGCTCGGCGCCATCCATGAAAAGCTCAGCCTTCACTTCCCCGCCGACGGCCTGCCCCAGCAGAGAGGCGGCTTTGTTTTCGATATCCACGGCGAGAGCGTTAGCGAGTTCCTCGATCATCCATGCCTCGCGCGCGGGGTCGGTGGATTTCGCTGGCCAGGCACCGAGACTCGCCGCAGCGGCCGGCGCCTGGTGCTGCAGTACGTGAATTTCCGTACTGTCGGGCCGCAGGCCTTTCTCGATGCGGATTTGAAACTGACTTTTAGTGGATTCGTCGACTTTGAAAACCACCCAATCGGTCTGTACCAGCCCTACGGCGGGTACACTCTGAGCCACATCAATTCCAACGCGCGACAAAAAGCTTTGCGTCAGTGGCCAGACTTGACTCGTCGGGGCCTCCGCCAGGATCCAGCGGCGGTCGCCGACTTTCTGAATTTTGATCTTCGATTTTTCCGCTTCCGCACTCATGGGCTCCGGCCGCGGCACGACAAAACCGTCGGTTTTCAGATCGTAAAACGCCGCTTCCTGTTCGTGCACTTCCGGAATGGGATAGAGCGGTTCCAAGGGTACGCTCTTGACGCCCTCCGGCAGGCGGATCGGCTTAATCGAGCCTGTGCGCTGATAATCCTCGCTGCGATCGCGGAAGATACACCCGCTGAGGAACGCCGTAAGACACAGGCTGAACAGCAGGCCGCGGGTGAGGCGATGGAAAGGAGCAGGAGCGGTGGTATGAACAATCGGAGGACAAGTCATTAGCGGATTTCTAAAAGTCATAAAATTACTGCTGTATCAGCCGGGCATGCCGCCGTGCGAAAAATCTTGGTTGGACGGCAGTTTGCGAGTGAACAGCATGTAGTGATTGAACAGCATTTTGATTAACCAGCGCTGCGTGATGCACCAGCACTTGCGAGATTTCCCCGGGCACGGCGCCGGTTTGCCACCCGTTACACGGAGCGAATTTCCAACGCCTGCAGCGCAGCGCGCAAAGGTTCCTGATAGCGCTCCGACAGCGGCGTCAACGGCAGGCGAATGCCCGCTGCAATCAGGCCCATCTGCTGCAGGGCCCACTTCACCGGAATGGGGTTGGATTCCAGGAAGAGGCTGGTGTGTAAAGGCAACAATCGCTCGTTGATGGCCCTTGCGCCCGCGATATCTCCTGCCAGCGCTTTTGCGCACATATCGGCTACGAGCCTGGGCGCAACATTGGCCGTGACAGAGATCTCCCCGCACCCGCCGAGTTCCATGAAATCCACCGCACTAACGTCATCTCCGGAGATCAGCAGAAAATTGTCCGCCACCCGTTCGCGGATCGCGCGCATTCGCTGCATATCGCCGGTGGCCTCCTTGATACCGATGATATGGTCCAGCTCGGCAAGCCGGGCCACCGTATCCGGCAGCATATCCACCGCCGTGCGGCTGGGCACGTTATAGAGGATCTGAGGAATCGCCACCTGCTCGGCGATACGGGCGTGATGCAAATAAAGCCCTTCCTGCGTTGGCTTATTGTAATAGGGGGCCACCAAAAGACAGGCGTCCGCCCGCGCGTTTTTGGCTCCCTGGGTGAGCTCCAGGGCCTCCGAAGTCGAGTTGGCACCGGTGCCGGCGATAACGGGGATGCGCCGGTTTACGACGTCCACAACCCGCCTGATCACCTCGAGGTGCTCGTGCATGTCGAGCGTCGCCGACTCACCGGTAGTCCCCACCGCAACAATGGCATTGGTCCCCTGCTCTATGTGCCACTCCACCAGCTTCGCCAGTGAATCCCAGTCCAGCGAACCATCCGCGTACATAGGTGTGACCAGGGCGACCATGCTACCTTCAAACATTGTGCTCTCCGCGCGTTGCCCGCGACCAGTGAAAACCGGCTATGGTAATGGCGGTATCTGTAACACTCAAGCAACAATCCGAAGCAGCCATCGACAATAAACTTTTCGGACCCAAGCGACTGTCAGTTAACCGCAAGCCCGTCCAACGGCAAACCCCTCCAACCCCAAAGCCGTCCAACCCCAAACCCGTCCAACGGCAAAACCGCCAAACGTTAACCTTTCAGTCGCAAGCTCAGCATTCGGGCCTAAGCCGAGCGTCTGCCATATGGCAAATTGCCGCGCGCGCTGGCAGCGCGGCAATTATTTCGATTCACCTTTCTTGCGCCGTACGCCGGCCTGCGCGTAGAGATCCGGCTCACCCGGCGGGCGGGTCTTGAAGCGCCGGTGCACCCAGAGGTACTGCTCGGGATGCTGGCGC
>DJFO01000360.1:0-8785 GCA_002432555.1 Marinagarivorans sp. UBA5870 | reverse complement strand
AAGCCGAGCCAATTGGCTGGTTGCGGTCACAGTGGCTGCGGAGATCCCAAACAACGGGACAAATATGCTGTGTTTAGGGCCGTAATCCTGGTCCGGCGCGTACCAGATGGCCCGCCCGTTGCGCAGCGCCTTGACCATGCTGCGCACGTCGTCGCGCGGGATTGCCTGACCCTGCCGCGTATGGCGCTCGCGGCCGCTGCGCTGAATATAGTCGTAGACGGGATTGTTGTGCGGCCGGTAGGTGCCATCGATCGAAAAGCTGAGGCCGAGCAGTTTTGCGCCTATATCGATGTGGGTGAAGTGCAGAGCCATCAGAATCACACCGACCCCCTCACGTTGCGCCGCCTCCAGGTGCTCCAGCCCCTCGATTGTATAAAGGCGCTGCAACCGCCACCTCGGCCAAAACCAGGCCATACCCGTTTCGAAAAAAGCTATGCCTACCGAGGCCATGACCGCCCGAGTGACCTCCGCTCGCCGCGCGACCGGCCAACCGGGAAAGCAGAGGTCGAGATTGCAGCGCGCGATTTCCCGGCGACGCGCGGCGCAATGGTACAGCAGCCACCCCAACAGGCGCCCGAGGGCGCACTGCACCCTATAGGGCAGCAGCGTCAGGCCGTACCAGAGCAGAAATCCCAGCCAGGTCAACCAATACCTGGGATGGAGTAGCGCGGCGCTAAAACGGAGCGAGCTCATAAAGCCGGGCCCGCCCGCCAGTTAGTGAAATTCCGCCGTCACCAAGGGGCTCACGTCCGCTTCGTAATCCACTCCCTTAACACCAAAGCCGAACAATTTAAGGAATTCGGCGTTATAGCCTTTGTAGTCCGTGAGTTCGAAGAGGTTTGCCTCGGTGACATCCGGCCAAAGCTTCTCCACCTTAGCCTGCGTCACCGGATTCAATTCCAAGTTGTCCATACGCAGCCGCCCGTGGTCATCGAGCCGGGGTGTGCCGGTGTAAAGGCCTTCGGTAAACAGGCGGTAAATTTGCTCGATACAACCCTCGTGCGTGCCCTCCTCCTTCATGACTTTGTACAGCAGAGAAATATAGAGCGGCATTATCGGAATGGCGGAGCTCGCCTGGGTGACGAGCGCCTTGAGCACGGCGACATAGGCTTTGCCGTGGCGACCTTCCACCACCGCGTCAATGGCCCGGGCGGCTCGGTCGAGGTCTTCTTTGGCCTTGCCAATGGTCGCCTTGCCGTAAATCGGCCAAGTGATTTTTTCTCCGAGGTAGGTATAGGCGACGGTGCGACAGCCATCGGCGAGCAAACCGGCGTCGGCCAGGGCTTTGAGCCACAACTCCCAGTCCTCGCCGCCCATCACTTTAACCGTGCCCTGGATCTCCGCCTCGGTAGCGGGGGGGAGGGTCATATCGGCGATTTTCAGCGAATCGGTATTGAGGTTTTTGGCGGTGTAGGACTGGCCGATTGGTTTTAAGGCGGAACTGTAAACCTCACCGGTCACGGGGTCGGTGCGCCGCGGCGCGGCCAGGCTGTAGACCACCAGGTCGACTGGGCCGAGATCGCTTTTCAGCAATCGCAGGGTTTTGTCTTTGATCTCTTGGGAAAAGGCATCACCGTTGATGCTCTTGGCGTAGAGACCGGCGGCGTGCGCCTCCTGTTCGAACGCGGCGGAGTTGTAATAGCCGGCGGAGCCGGTTTTTCCTTCCGTCGGCGGCTTCTCGAAAAAAATGCCCAGGGTCTTGGCGCCGCAGCCAAAGGCGGCGGTGATGCGCGAGGCCAGCCCGTAGCCTGTGGAGGCGCCGATCACCAGAACATTCTTCGGCCCCCCCGCAACGGCGCCGGACTGCTTCACGAAGGCGATCTGTTCGCGCACATTAGCGGCGCAGCCGGCCGGATGGGCATTGGTACAAATAAATCCGCGAACTTTAGGTTTGATAATCATGGGGGTTGCCGGGTCCTTGAGGAGGAGGAAAAGGCCGGCATTATAACCGAAACCACCCTCGCGTCGCCCCGGGCGCATGATCTGGCAACGCGTGATTGGCGAGACCTGACATGCCGCCCGCCCTATAATGCGCGCTCTTAACCTGCGACACGCTGCTTATGTATTCTCTGCGTTACAAAACAACGGCCGCCTGGACGGCGGCGGTGCTCCACAATTTCGACGCGTTTCTGATCGACCACGCCGCCGCGGAGAAAAAAGCCTCCGGTATGGCGATTGCCATGTTGTCTCACTACCCGGACAAACCCGACATAGTGACCGCTATGATCGATCTGTCCTTGGAGGAGATGACCCATTTCCGCGAGGTGGTGAAAATTCTGCATCAGCGCGGCCTGCAGCTGGCCGCCGATAACAAGGACCCCTATGTGAACGCCCTGCGTCAGCATACCCGCACCGGCAGGGACGCTTACCTGCTCGACCGCCTGTTGATCGGCAGCCTGGTGGAAGCGCGCGGCTGCGAACGCTTCGGTCTGATCGCCGAGGCGCTGCCAGCGGGAGATCTGAAAAAATTCTATCGGGCAATCACCGAGTCCGAAGCCCGCCACTAGGACCTATTCTTCAGATTGGCACAGCGGTACTTTCAAGAGACCGAGATCCTGAGCCGCCTCGACGAACTTTTAGATTTGGAGGCGGCCCTGGTCGAGCGGCTGCCGATCATCGCCGCCTTGCATTGAGGGCGCGACGGCCGATTATGGAAAAAGCCATCACCCAATATCTCGCCCGCTACGCCGAACCGGAAAGTCGCGCGCTCCAGGGTTTTCCGGCTATCGCCGTGGAACAGGTTCTCGTAGTCCCCGCCTTTCGCGAAGCGGCCGATTTCGCCCGGCGTCTGCGGGTGGGCCTGCTGGCAACTCGACCGGTCCTGGTGATCCTGGTGATCAACCAGCCGCCCGGCGCGCCTGAGCCGCTCAATCTTCTGCTGGAGCAGTACTGCGCGCAAGACGCCGCCCGCTGGCGCAACGTCAATTTGGCACTCCATCCGGTCGCCGGCACCGCCTCCTATTGGCTCATCGTCGACCGCTTCAGCGCCGGGCGAGTACTGCCACCCAAATACGGCGTTGGCCTGGCCCGTAAAATCGGCTGCGATCTCGCCGCGGCGCTGATCAGCGCTGGCGTCAGCGGCAGCCAATGGATNNGCGGACGCGCACCTGCCGGAGAATTATTTTCAGCCGCTGCCCGTCGTGCGCGATTGCAGCGCAGCGGTTTTCCCGGTGCGACATGCAGCTGGTGCGACTACGCCCCCGGCGGTATTGGCAGCGACTCGACTGTACGAAGCGGCATTAAACTATTATGTGCGTGGCCTCGTCTGGGCCGGATCCCCCTATGCATTCCAAGCGGTCGGCAGTGCCATGGCGCTGCGGCATAGGGCCTACTGTGAAGCGCGCGGTTTTCCCAAACGCGCCGGCGGCGAGGATTTTTATCTGTTGAACAAACTGGCGAAACTCGGCTGCGTACGCGAGGTTTCGGCCGTTGTCATAACACTCGAGGCGCGTCTCTCGGACCGAGTCCCGTTTGGTACGGGACCTGCGGTCGGCAAAATTCTGGCCCTGGAGGATCCCGCCCAGTTTACTTACTATGCGCCGGAAGTTTTCGGCGCGCTCAAAACTTGGCTCTGCCAGATTCCCCGCGTGTGGACGGCGCTGCAAAACCGCGCGGATCCGCTCGCCGGCCTCGCGCTCCACATCCGTCAGGCTCTCGCCGCGGCGGGCGTGGAAAATTTGTGGGTCCACCTAATAAATCAAGTTGCTTCCGCCGAGCAGTGCGAGCGCGCAGTGCACCAGTGGTTCGACGGTTTTCAAACGTTGAAATTTATCCGACGTGTGCAGGCGACCGCTTTTCCGGCACGCCCTCTGAACGAAGTCCTAAGCGCGGCGGAATTTATGCAGGAAGAGGCCCTATGATCCAGGCGGTTTTGGAGCAGCTGCTGCTGTTGTTGGTCGCGCTCCTGGCGAACCTGCTCTCGGCGCTCGCCGGCGGCGGGGCGGGATTGGTGCAACTGCCGGCGCTCATCTTCCTCGGCCTGCCCTTTGCGACGGCGCTGGCTACTCACAAAATTGCCACTGTGGCCCTCGGTGCGGGCGCGAGCTTGAAACACGGCCGAGAAGGCCATCTGGAAATGCGTTTCGCCGCGTTCGTCATGTTATGCGGCTTGCCCGGCGTTGTACTCGGAGCGAGAACCGCCCTGGACCTGCCCGAGGNNGCGTTTACTCCATAGTGAAACGCGAACTCGGCCAAACCTTTCTGCCGCGCCACCGGGATTTTTTCGGCATGGCCGCGGGTGGAGTGATGTTGTTCGCCCTCGGTTTTCTCAACGGTTCGCTCACCTCGGGAACCGGCCTATTTGTCACGCTGCTGCTGATCGGCTGGTTCGGCCTGGATTACAAACGCGCGACCGCTTACACCATGATTCTTGTCGGCCTGTTCTGGAATGGCGCGGGCGCCCTGACTCTGGTCTTGCTAACCCCGCCGCAGTGGTCGTGGCTGCCCGCGTTATTGGTGGGATCAGTGGTCGGCGGATACTGGGGCGCGCACTTGGCCGTGCGCAAAGGCAATCCCTTCGTCAAACGAATTTTCGAAATCGTCACGATTTTATCGGGCATTTCACTAGTGGCCTCAGTGTTGCTGACTAACGAATAGGCGACTAACGAATAGCCAACCAACGAATAGGCAACCAGCGAATAGGCGACCAGCGAATGAGCGACCAGGCGGCTACCGACATAAACGACATGAACAACATAAACGAGACCTTGGCTGAGTGAAACGACTGACACTCCCCCTATACCTGAATCCTCTGACGGTATTTCGCACGCTCGATCAAATCGATCGCGAGCCGCCCTCCCACACCGCCGACCGCGCCACGGGTCTGCACCGGACGCTCGTGATTTTATTCAGCGTTTGTATCGCATTACTGGTACTGAATTACGCAAAAAATTCGGCGCTTATGGACGTGTTGCTGGCGCACCTCGCCCGCGCGCAGAACCTTCCCGCCGACCACTGGATGGCGCAGCTGCGGGCGACCGGGTTTGAGGGGTTGGCCCGGTACGCCTGGTGGAGCGGCTGGCACCTGGTGTGTTATGTGGCCCTCCCGGCGGTCGTCCTGAAATGCCTCCTGAAGGAAAGTCTGCTCGATTACGGCTGGCGCTGGGGGGAAACGCATAAACATTGGCGCGGTTACGCGATCCTGCTGATGCCGATCCTGGTAATGGTGGTAGGGGTGAGTTTCCGCGAGGATTTTGTCGACCACTATCCCTTCTACGATCTCGCCGGTCGCAGCTGGCTCGATTTCCTCGCGTGGGAAATTCTGTATTTGTTACAGTTTGCCTGTCTGGAGTTTTTCTTTCGCGGCTACCTGGTGCAAACCCTGCGCCCCCACTACGGTGCCGCCGCGATTTGGATCATGGTGGTTCCCTATCTGATGATCCATTTTCCCAAACCTTGGCTGGAGGCGACGGGGGCGATCTTTTTTGGTTTATTTCTCGGAATGCTCGCCCTGCGTTCGCGCTCGATCTGGGGTGGATTTTTGGTTCACGCCGGTGTGGCGGTGAGCATGGACGTCGCTTCGCTGATACAGCGGAATCAGATTCCGCTGCGATGGTTGCCTGTCTCTCAATAATCGATGATGAATAATCAAAAGTAAGTGCGGCTGACCGAGCGTGCGCACCAGCGCGTGCCGCGCCTAAAATAACACTCCAAGCTGCAAGGCGACGCCGGCCTCGGATTGTTTTTCCGAAAAGGTCGCAGCCAGATCAAAGCCGCCGTGCGCAAAGGCAAAACCGAGACCGACGGCAGGAATACCGGTCTGGTCGATCATATTGTGCTTGTAGCCCAACCGCACCACCTGATGCTGCCAAAAGCGGAATTGAGCTCCTACGCTGAGATATTGTTTATCGCCATCGAACCCCAGGGGCTCATTGCGGGTGAGATCCACATCCGCGGCGAGCGTAACGGCGTCGCTACCAAAGGCAACGCCGGCGCGGGCGATCGGCTCCACCAGCACCACCCCGCCCAGGCGGGTTGTGAGTTCCTTTTTCACCACGTTTTTCACCACCGCACCGAACGACCAATAGCGGGCCACGGTGTAACTGACACCGAGGTCAAGATTCCAAAAACGGTAGTCTCTGCGGGTGTGCTCCTCTTCGTATTCGTCCAACTCAAAGTCGTCGACCCGTTGCACGAAGGCAATGGTGGAATATTCTTGCTGCTTGAGATTCGCCCCAAACGAGAAGCCTTCCAGGGAGGCGGGCATCAGGGAAAATTGCAAGGCGGTTTCAGTCACCTCGGCGCCCGAGTAAATAATAATGCTGTTGATATCTTCGGGCAGTTCATAGCGGAGAAACTGACGCAGATCCACGTCCGCCGTTTCAATTTCATTCAGGTCTTCCGCAGCGCTTTCGCTGACGACAAATTCGGCGAGGGCTCGCAAGTCAACGTGTTCATCGAGTCGGTTGAGCTGTCGACCAAAATTTTCCAGCCCTTCGATCAGCGGTGTTACACCGGGAATTTGTTCGTAATTGCGCAGCTGCTCGTGCAGCACCCAGGTGTCGAGCGAGCGGTCGACGGCGTCTTCAACGGTCGCCCAATCAATCTGCCGGGCGAGCTGCCGCACCGGTGTGGGATCGGCGGCCNNCCTCCTCGATCTCACCCTCCAGTTTGTCGACGGCATCGAGCAGCGCTTGGAGACCCGGAATCCGCTGATAATTCACCAACTCACTATCCACCGAGCCACTTTTGACCGACTCCCGCGCTAAGTCCTCGATCAGCGGCCAATCGACGCCATGCGCGAGATCGTCCACCTGGCGCGACCGGTCGATGGTGTCCGCCAAGGAGACGGCGGTGGCGGACAACTGTGCGATGCGCAACAAATCCTGGGGATCGTTTTGGACAACGCCGCTGAGAACGCGATAGTGATGAACAAATGCGCCGACAGCAAAAGCCTGCTGCTTGTTGACCACCTGCGCACCCCCCGAAGCGGCAATACGGATATAGCGGTTGGGAAGTTTGTTGAGTTCTTCTGCTACCTGGTCCGCCGCGGTCGCCAATTCGCGCAGCAGCGCGGGATCCAAATCCCCGCCGCGGAAAGACGCGCGGGCGCCGCGGAATTTTTCCTCCAACTGCATACTTTCGAAGTTCTCTTCGATCTCCTCGAAAGTCTCGATAAAGTGCTGCCGGTCGATGGCGCGCGCGCCAAGAAATGCATTGATGGACGTGATGGGTCGGGGGCTGGCTATGACGGCGGGATTTAAATAGGGTCGGTCGCCGCCCACCCCCGTCATGGTGCCAGCGTCACCCATGCCCATGGCGCTGGGATCGAAAGAAAGAAACGAAATCGCGTGGCTTCGCTCACTGGTTGTCCATACCGCAAGCGAGACGCAGCCTGTGAAAAAAAGTCGCAGCACTGGGGCAAGGATCATTCAGATAGCCATACGCCGAAATTGCGGTAGCCGATAGTGCCGAAATCGTCAGGGCGGGACAAATAATTTTTAAGTTCAATTTGCCAGAGTGCGACCTGCTCTGGAAAAAATCGAACAAATAGCGCCCGCATAAAATTATGCGCGCCATCGCTGGTCACGCTCTTGGTCGATCCGGGTAAGGGGAAACTGCCTGCAAGCAGCCGCGTTGGATGACGCCCCCGGTCCTGCACGACAGACCGCCGGGGGAATAGCTGTGGAAATGCGGGTTAATTGGTTGAGAAAGAAACCGCTATGCGATTATTTTTTTGGGCGATTGCATTCCACTCGCCGGCACTGACCGCGCCGGTGACGGGCGGATAAGTGTAGCGCGGGACCGCGTAACCCTGCGACGACAATTCCACTTCTATGCTGCCCTCGCTCAGTATGGGAGCGCTGTGCAGGTAATTGAGGAAACCGACAGATACCTGATCGTTCACCGCCACCTCCGGCACCCGGTTCGCTAAAAATACGCAATCATCCAAATTGNNGCCAGCCACCGCTCGGGTCTTCCACTACGCAGAAATTCCCCAGGTGTATGTCCAGGTAGACGGCACCGTTGAAGTTAGCGGCTTTTAAAAGCGCGAGGAGTTCGCCCAGCATATAAATCCGCTCGTCGCCGAGGGAGGTCTCGCCAAAAGCCACCTGCGTATTGACATTGACCGCCCAGCTCAGGGCATCGAGCAAAATTTGCCGGTCGGCGTAAACGCCGGCGGCGGCTTTGTTTTCGGTGGAATCATTCATTTTGCCAAACAGGCGGTTGATCAAATCTTCCTGCGCACGGGTGCGTTCGATCAGCTCCGCATAACGCGTGTTCAGCAATTCCTGATGTCGGTTGTTGATGTAAAGATGGTACCCGAGGAAGGCGATGCCGAGCAGAATGATCCCAAGAAACACAGCGGAAATACCGGACTTTTCCGCAGGCTGCTCCACGATGAAAGGTTCCAGCGGCGCAGGTGGTTCACTCGGTTTTTCCGCGCTGGCGTTCACCGCNNCGGGCGGCCGGTTTATTTTTGTCCTGTGCCTCTCTGGCGAGGCGGCGCAGCAAAAACTTGGTGCTGTCTTCGATTTCCTGGCGCACCTTGGCGATGTGGATTTCGAAAAGCCGGCTGATCTGCTTTTGGACTTGGTCCAAGTCACTCGGCGGCGCCGGCGGGGGCACGGGATGTTCATCCGCGGCGTCAAACGAGGTTACCGCCGGTTTGACAATGGGCCCCTCGTCGATCGTCTCAGGCACAGTCGCGTCTGCCGCGGCGCTGGGCCCTTCGCTGCTTTTGGCGGTGATGCCGAGACTAGCCAAGACCTTTTCCAGGTTGGCATGCTTCATCACCTCTTTGCCCAGAATGTCCATAGCACCGAGCGCCCGCGCCTGGCCGACG
>DJFO01000430.1 GCA_002432555.1 Marinagarivorans sp. UBA5870 | reverse complement strand
GGCCATGTGGGCGCGATCTTGATGATCCCCGTGGTGGTGGTGGTTGTTCTGCCAACGGTCGATTTCGCGGTTGCGTTCGTCCAGCTCCCGGTGGCGGCGGTCAAACTCCCGGTGCATGCGCTCCCGCTCGCGATTCAGCGCTTCCCGCTCGTGTCGAATCTCCTCCCGTTCGTGGGCCGCCGAGTCCTCGGAATACCGCCGATCGCGATCGTAGTCGCTGCGCGCTGACGCCTCCGCGGCCATCAGTGATAAACCCAGAAGACACAAACTTAAAACGCGTCGGGCCATAACCCATCCCCTAGTTGGCTGAAGTGTGGCCAGAATAACTCCGGCAAGCTGAATAAAGGCTTAAATAAAGGCGCGAATTTTAGGCACACCGCGAGGGTTTGCGAAGCGTCATTTATTCGACCAGTTCAAACTCCAGGCTTTCACCCCGACTGCCGTTCAACTGTATGGCGATTTTGTGGGTGCCGGGATAAAAGGTGCGGGTCGTAATTTTTTTCAAGGAGTGTTTTTTGATCAACTCCACTTCCTGGCCCGGCTGCAGTTGCAGATTTTTCCACTTAAACACTTTGGGTGACCATTGTCCGTTGGCCCGGCGCCAATAAATCACGTAATCGACGATAAGCTCCTGCACGCGGGTGTGGGTCGACCGGATATGCAATTTCAGCCCCAAACTTTCGCCGACGCAGGGACTCCAGTTGGAAATATGAAACTTTTCGACCACCACTTTTTGCCGGACAACTTCGGCGGAGGTATACCCAAACGCGCGCAATACGTGCGTGTCGCCCTGTTTGATCAACGTCCGGCAGGCGTGCCGCAACAGGCGCCGGCGCTGGGCGTCCGCATCGGCCAACCATTCCGGAACCAGGCGTGCCATTAGCGGGCGATGGTCTTTGGCAATATCGTTGAGATGATTGGCAACGGAACGCCGAACATACTCGCTCGGATCGTCGCGCAGTGAAACCAAAACGGGCAACATGGGACTGGGGTCGCGGATTAACGAGGGGATCTGCTGCGCCCAGGGCAACCGCGGCCGCGCGCCCTCGGACGCCAGCCGCCGCAGATGCTCGTTAGGTGATTCTGCCCAGATCCGGATATGTTTAAGCGCCGCGCTTAAATCGGCATTGATAAACGAACGCACGGCAAATTCGCTGCTGAATCGTTTGGTCATTTCGGCCAGCGCCTGCATCGATAGATCAAAATGTCCCTGGCCGCGCCGGGCGACATAATCGGCCATAGGCATTACGGCCCAGCCGCGCACGCCTTGGTCATCCATTTTTAAATCTTTTAACGGAGCCGCCTGCTCGGGGTGTAGTGCGGCCAGGAGGATTTTGCAGGCGGCCGAAAAATCGTCTGGCAGGCATTTTTCCAGCGCGCTGGTTATCTGGCCCGCACGCTGTTTCAGTTCCAACTCTGCCAAATCGGCGCTGGCCAAACGGATAAATCGCCGTTTCTCGAACTGCGGATAACGCCGGTGTAACTGCTCACCCAAGGCTTCGATCAGGGCGGCATTAAACAGATTTTTGAAGGGTTCTGGCATAAACGTTCCTAAAGAAAAACCGTGGCCTGGATGGCGTTAGACTATACTGAAATAAAGATGCCAACTCTCTCACACTCCCGGTGATCCATTTCCCGTGCAATGATATTTTTGTCGTTCTTCCGCGAGATGGCCCTGCGCCTGTGCACACTGCTGCTCCTGTGCCTGCTGTCTTGGCCGCTGCAAGCATTGGAAATGCGGTTCGATCGCCTCTTGCTCGACGAAAATCTGCGCGGCGAAGGCGTTGGCGCGATCAAAACCATAACGCAAGATAAAACAGGTTTTATTTGGATCGGTGCCGAATACGGTCTGGTGCGTTATGACGGAGCCCAGTTTATTCGTTACAGCGCGGATCCGCAGGACCCAAACGCGCTGCTGAGCAATTACATCAACGATCTCCTGTTCGATCAAATCGGGCGGATGTGGGTCGCCACCGATAAAGGGCTCAATCTCTATCATCCGGCCACGGACAACTTCAGCCCACTATTGCCAGATCAAAATCGCACCGGCAACAACCGGGTAGCGGCCATGGTGGTGGATCGACACAACAATCTGATTCTCGCTCGTGATGATGGTGTCACTATCTTGGACGCTACACGCACCCAAATCCGTCATTTTGTCATCCGGCAACTGGATTGGGATAATTACGTCAGCGTGCAAACCCTGTTCATCGATCAAACCGGCACCCTGTGGCTCGGCACTAAAGGTGCAGGCGCTGCGGTGCTCGATGTCAGCACCGGCGAATATCGTTTTTTTCGGCGTTACCGCAATAACCCCGGCACCATCATCAGCGACAACATCACCGCGATTTCTCAGGACGGCCAGGGTCGCCTTTGGTTCGGTTCCTCTAACGGAGGATTGAGCCGGCTGGATCCCGGCGCCACAGCGTTTCGCAATTATAGCTACGAGGTCAATGATCCCACCTCCATCGCCGACAGCGCCATATGGGACATACATACCGACCGGGACGGCACTCTCTGGGTCGCCACCGACCACGGCGGCCTCGCGCGTTACAACCCTGACAGCGACGGCTTCGATTATCTGCGACATCAAGCGTACAACTCCGGCAGTTTAAGTTCCAACCAGATCCGCGCTTTATATGAGGACTGGCAGGGCAACCTCTGGATCGGGCTTTTTCCCAGTGGGGTTAACTATTACAACCGCGCCGCAGAACAGTTCGTCAATTACCGCCATAGGCCCGACGATCCGCACAGTCTCAGCCACAGTGCTGTGTTGAGTTTTCATGAGGATAAAACGGGCATTTTGTGGGTGGGTACGGAGGAGGGGCTGAATGCATTTGACCGGGCGACCGGCGTTTTTCAACGTTACATGCGCGACTCGCTGAATCCCCGCGCGCTGCAGGCAAATCCTGTGCTTTCACTGGCGCAGGACGAGGGCGGTGACCTGTGGGTCGGCACTTGGTCGGGCGGGGTCCATCGCATGAAACAGGATTCCCGGGAATTTATCCAGTACGTCTATCAGGAAAAAAACCCGCAGAGCCTGAGCAATAACATCGTCTGGAGCATCGTAAAAGATCGGCAAGGTCGCTTATGGATGGGTACCGAGGGCGGCGGCCTCAATTTGTATCAGCCGGGCGATGACGGATTTATCCATTTTCGACACAATCCGAACAACCCTGCGGGCCTCAACAGCGATTTCATTTGGAGCATGCTGGTTGACCGCAACGGGCAGATTTGGCTTGGCACCACCGCCGGAGTTGCGCGATTGGATCCGGAAACGCGGGCCTTCAACAACTTCACGCGAATTCCCGGCGACCTTCGCACATTCCAGGGCGAGCGTGTGCGCAGTTTTCTCGAAGACAACACCGGTCGAATCTGGATTGGCACCCAGGACGATGGTTTTTATATTTACGACCCAACACACGAGGTGTTCACCCACTTCGGTAAAGACACTGCCCTGCCGGCGCTCTACGTGACCGGCTTTGTGCAAGACGGACAGGGAATGGTATGGGCGAGCACCACCAACGGTTTGGTAAAAATCGATCCGGCCGACATGAGTATGACCACCTTCAACAAAAGCCACGGGCTGGTGGGCGATAATTTTAATCGTGAGGCTAATTTTTTAGGCGCCGATGGCACTGTCTACTTTGGTGGCACCGACGGAATATCCGCATTTTCTCCCGACAAACTCCGGCAGGAACCACCGAGCTTCCCATTGATCGTCACGAATTTCCGCATTTTCAACCAGCCGGTCAAGATTGCCGCCGAGGGCTCTCCTTTAACACAAGCGATTTGGCAGACTCGGGTTATCACACTGGATCACAGACAGAATATGTTTTCCTTCGAGTTCTCCGCTTTGGAATTTCGCCGAAGTCGCCACCAGGAGTATGCCTACATGATGGAAGGCTTCGATCGGGAGTGGATCAACATCGGCAGTGAACGCAGCGCGACTTTCACCAACTTAAATGCCGGACAATATCTTTTTAAAGTGAAAACCGGTGTCAACGGCAAGTGGCGAGACGATACGGCGCAGGTGCGGGTGATCATCCTGCCGGCACCCTGGAAAACGCCTTGGGCTTATACGGCGTACGTCGTTTTAGCGGTTGTGCTGGTTATCTTGTTGGCCAACACCCAGATAAAGCAGGTGCAATTGGCCAGTGCGCACGCCGTCAACAGCGAACTCAAAAGTCTCAACAACATCAAAGATTCATTCCTTGCCAATACGTCACATGAACTGCGCACGCCCTTAAACGGAATTATAGGAATAGCGGATAACCTGGCCGGGCAATTCGCCGGCAAAGACAATTCGGCCGCGCACCACCTGCAATTGATCGCTTCGAGCGGAAGGCGCCTCGCCAACTTGATCAACGATATTCTCGACTATTCGAAGTTGGCCAATCGCAACCTGGATCTGTACCAGAAACCGATCGATCTGCAGGCGATCACCGAAACCGTTTTCGCCCTTCTGGCACCTCTGACCGTCACTAAAACGATCCGGCTCGTCAACGACTGTACGGCGTCTTGCCCTCTGGTGGTCGCCGACGAAAACCGGCTCCAGCAGATTCTGATCAACCTGGTTGGCAACGGTATCAAATACTCCGACAGCGGCAGCGTGCGCGTCGGCATGTCGACCGTCGGAAATATCGCTGAGATTTATGTCGCCGACACAGGTATCGGTATCGCAGGGAGCCAATGCGATTCGATATTCGAAGCTTTCAGTCAGATTCAGAGTTCTAATACCCGCCAGTACGGTGGCACCGGCCTGGGATTGGCGATCACTCGACAGCTGGTGGAGTTGCACGGTGGCAGAATATGGGTTGAATCCACTCCCGGCACCGGCTCTCGATTCATTTTTACACTGCCGATCGCCACAGAACAGGACCGCGGCTCATTACACCAGGTCGGGCGCCTGCCCACCCAACCATCGATGAGCGCAACGGTGAAACATCCGGCCGCAGAGCCGAAGATTGCCAAACCACGCAACGCGGAGGACCAAACAATTTTGATCGTCGACGATGACGCAGTAAATCGGATGGTGCTGCTCGGTATGTTGAAATTGCATGATTATCAAATTGTCGAAGCGGAAAATGGCATAGAGGCGGTGGCGGCCGTCCAGCAGAATCCCCATATTGATCTCGTCATCATGGACGTGATGATGCCGCACATGAGCGGCCACGAAGCCTGCCGCAAGATCCGCGCTTCGCACAGTTACGACTGCCTGCCGGTGCTCTTTTTAACGGCCAAGAAAAATGTCGATGAGGATATAGAGCAGTGTTTCGCCGCCGGGGGCAATGATTATCTCACCAAACCCGTGTCGAAATACGATCTGCTGCCGCGGGTTGCCAATCATTTGCGTATCGCCGGAATTATAAAAAAATTTCGCGCGGAGCTCGACCGCGGATAAATCCACAGGCGCCCTCGAACCCTGGCCTGTCGGCGAGAAGGGCGTAAACTGTATATCCAGGATTCGAGGTCCCGCCTTGGTGGGCACAATAGATATACGGCGCCTGTGGCAGGTGAGAAGCGCTCCGATCTCTGGCAGGAAGACGTAGGCATTAAGCCGGGGCCGTATCACAAGCCGGCGCTTCGGCCGAGCTGCCTTCGGATGAACCTGGAGCCGAGGCAGGGATCTTAATCAAAGTAGCAATCCTGGAGGATCACTATGAAGGTTTCCGTGATAGGTTTGGGGAAAGTCGGCTCCAGCCTGGCGTTTGTTCTGTCTTTAAAAAGTATCGTTAAGGAATTGGTATTGGTGGGACGGACGCCAGAATCCGTGCTGGGGGACGTGCTCGACCTGCGTCACGGACAGCTGTTTGTGGAGGCGCCCACCCACATCCGAGCCGGTGACCTCGCGGATACCCGTGATTCCGATATACTCGCCATCTGCGCATCGGCGCCCATGTCGCCCGGCATGCAGGATCGCCAGGAACTGGGTCCGGCCAACGTCAAACTCATGGCGAGCCTCTTACCCGATTTAGCGAGCTACTCACCCAACGCCAAACTCCTCATGGTGAGCAATCCGGTCGATGTGCTGGTGCATTTTGCGATTGCCATGACCGGATTTCCGCCTCACCGGGTAATGGGCACCGGCACTTTGGTGGACTCGGCGCGCTTTCGGCAATTATTGGCCGAAGAAATTCAAATTCACATGGAAGATATCAGAGCCTACATACTCGGTGAACACGGCGCGACCCAATTTCCCGCTATGAGTTGCGCCTTCGCGGGAGGAGAGATGATCGATGATACACCCCGCCGCCGAGAGCTGTTTCGCCAGGCGTCCCAGGCCGGTTTTGAAGTACTTCGGCTGAAAGGTCACACCAACTATGCCATCGCTCTCGCAGCGGCTGACATTATCCAATGCATTGCCACAGACACTAAACATACTATGCCCATCAGTTTGAGGGTGGACGGTTATCTCGGAGTGGACGACGTCTGTCTGAGCCTGCCGGCGGTGGTGGGCAAAAAGGGCATAGAGCGCATACTGCATCCCAAACTCAATCATGAGGAGCAAGCGGCGTTTTTGCACAGCGCGGCGACCCTGCAGCGAATTATTCACGAAATATCCCAGACCGCGTCGACGACCTGACCGCGCGCTGGGGTTATCCCTGCCTTTTCCAGGTGTTCAGGGTATTTTCCGTCAAAGGATCATCCACCAGCCAAGCTTTCAGGACCTGCGTCAGATTGCTAAGCGTAATCGGCTTGCCGACAAACCCATTCATACCCGCGTCCTGACACCGATCGCGATCGCTGGAGGCGACGTTGGCGGTCCTGGCGATAATGGG
>DJFO01000439.1 GCA_002432555.1 Marinagarivorans sp. UBA5870 | reverse complement strand
GGATCTTTCCAGGCGGACATCAAGGAAGGTAGACTGAATCTCCTCCGCGCCGGCTGGCGGAGCATACTGGCTCCGCCTTTTCCGCAGGGCCCCGATTGGCCAGTGAGGTTTTGATCGACTCTGGCTTTTCGCTCTCCCCGGTGCGGCCATAGCGCCCGCGGCGCTCGGCGTCGGACAATGCACGATAGGCGAGGGCGACCTTTTGAAATGCATCGTCGCTGCCGCCCTAGCCGTCCCAATGAGTTTCCTGTGGTTGGCGGGGTATGCCTTCTTTATATATGCATCATCAGCGTCACGAGGTACGCCCAGGGTTCAGCGTGGTTCATGCGCAAAAGCCTGCCCAAGACTCCGCAAAGCGAAATCATTTTTTGTACAGGTTTTTGTGCAGTTTTTCTGAGATTAGCATTCGCTAATCTGGGAGGGGTCTGAAGTTGGTCGGAGCGGCGGGATTTGAACCCACGACCACTACACCCCCAGTGTAGTGCGCTACCAGGCTGCGCTACGCTCCGATGCTACGCCGCGGGGTGACGCGGCGAAGAGGCGCAAATCATACCCGAAACGTGCAGGAATGCAAGCGCCGGGACGGACTATTTTGCCGGATTCCCGAGGTGCCAGCAGCGGGTAAAACGTTCATGTAATGGCGCATATGTCTCACCCGGAACTCCTGCTGTTGCGAGCCACTCGAGAAACAAATCGAGCATTTTGTGATCGTTGGCCTCCGGACTCTGTCCAAAGTTTTGCTGTAAATGGGCCACTTGAAATTGCATGCGGCGCCCTCGGTCGCTTTCAGGGGTGGGGTGGCCGGTTAAGATTTCCGATCTTATGCACAAAAGGCGCAGTTTTTCTTCTGCCGCGGCTTGGTCCTCACTGGTCAAGCCGGATGCATTGGCTAAACGTTGTTGAAGTACTTCCTTCGATTCGTACGGCCATTTTATCTGAGCCTGATCGATTTCATTCTTGATGTTCGCGGATTCGAGCTCCGTTTTTCCGCCGTTGAGATGCTCCAATTCCAGTTGCCGAATCCGGTCGGCGATGCGGAATACCTCTTGCCACGAGCGGGCGACGGCAGTTTGGCGCTCCGTGTGGACCTTCTGTTGGATCTGCTCGGTAAGTTGCTGGAATCGCTCGGCGATGACCCGTGCGCTTTCCCGTGGCAATTCACCGATGGACTGAAATTCAGTCGCCAGTTGGTCAGCCTGATTTTTTGCGGTGAAAAATTCTTCGCCACTTTTACCAAGTATTTCCTGCAGTTGCGCGAGGATGGTTTCGGCGTGGTTTTTCGCGGACTGTCTTTCCTCTTTAAGTGCTTCGCTTTCCTGATGGCGCTTGGCAAAAATTGCGTCACAACAAACTCGAAATTCCTGCCAGAGCGCTTGATCATCCTTGCGCTTGCAGTGGCCGATGGTTTGCCACTGGGCCTGCAGTTTTTTTGCCCCGTCGATCGCTGCGGAAGTCTCGGATAATTCCAGTAGTTTCTGCGCTTGGCTGACGATGCCTAATTTTTTCTGTCGGTTGCGCTCGTACTCCTGATTGAGTTTTTCGTACAATTTATCCATGATTTCGTCGAAGGCTTTTTGCATATCCTTGCCATCTTTGCGCGGAATGGGCCAGTAACTCATCCAAGCCTCCCGCGCAACGCGCAGGGTCTTTTCCACTTCTTTCCAGTTGGCGTTTTCCCAGTCGTAAGCCTGCAGATATTCATTGAGACGGTCCATCAAGGCGCGTCTCTGGGCTGCGTTTTGTTCGCGAATCTGCGATTGAGCTTCGAAATATAGTTTACAGGGCTCGTAAGCTTGCTGCGCCGCTGTGTGGAACTCCTGCCAGAGTGTTTCATCTTGTTGTTGTCCACCGCGACACAGTTCTTTCCATGCATCCTGCAGGGCCTGAATTTTATCCGCTAAGTCTTTGGGATGCAGTTGGCTTGCCTGCAGTTCCTGCATCTGTTTGACCAGTTCCTGTTTTTTCGGGTTGACCGCGAACTCGTGCCAATCCCCCAGCTTCTGGATAGCGATTTTGAACTCCTCCAGTTTGCCGGCGAGATGAGGAGGCAGGTGTTCGAGTTGACCCGTTTTCTCTTCGATTTCCCGCAGCAGCGCCCGTGCGCGGCCTACGTAACCCTGAGATACGGCCCAGGTGCCCTTGCGGATGAGGTCCGCGGCATCTTTGATTGCTTGTTTACCCTGATCGGCACGGGCGTTAACACGGTGGGTCCACTCGTCGAGGATGTGCCGGCTGCGATCGATGATGGCGGGCGCTTGAACCTCTTTGAGATATCGGGCTCGAACGACTAGAAATTCCACCTGCTCCTTGAGTTTTTTGCCCTGCTCCTCGCCGGCCGATTCGAGGTCCTCTAATAGTTTCGCCAAGGGGCCCGCCTGCTGCAATTTCTCGAAAACCTCCCTCGCTGCCTGCGCCAGTTCGCGCAAACGGTGTTTTTCCGCCCCGGTGTCCAAACCTTTGAGGCCCGCTTCACGCAGAGCCGATTCGGAAACCGCGATCTTTTCGCCAAGTTCTTCGCCCGATTCCGCCGGATTGGCGTGACCGTAGAGCTTTGCCAAAAACTCCTGCAATCCCCCGAGGGCCCGGTGCAATTCTTTTTTCGCTTCCCTTTCTGCTGCGCGTGCAGCTTCGAGAAGCTGTTCCTGCTCCGCGATGGCGCGGAGTTTTTGCTGGCACTTCTCGATGGCCTGCTCGTATCGGCGACGGGCCTCGGTGGAGGCCTGCACGGCGTAAGCTTGCCAGGCGTTTTCAATTTGTTGTTTGCGGACGACAAAAATATCATCAACATTGCGTTTCGCGAGCTGCTCGGCTTGCGCGCAAAGGGTGGTCACTTCGGCAGCCAGCTGAACTTCGCGCGTTTTTTCCTCTCGGAATGCGTCAAGCTTCGAGCGGACGATCTTGTAGACCGACTTGTCTTTCAGCTTTGCCTGTTTGGCAAGCCGTTCGAGAATTTCCCGGTTGGCTAATCTTTGGGCAGCGGCTTGGCGTTGCTGGGTCGTGGTACCGCTGGTGGCAATCTCGCAAAGCAGGGCTTCGTCGTCGACCTGTTCTATCAGGGCACTGCCAGCTCGGTTCGAATAAGCGCACACTCCCAGCAAAAGGCTCGGGTCCACTACCGCTTTGTGCAGTGAGGCGACGTCCACCGCTCCCGCATCCAGCAGTTCGCCAATGCGCTTGCGCGCGCTTGTGCGCAGTGTTTGACCCGCGGCGTCACCGATCGCCAAATCAAGGAGGGGTTGTCCGAAGGAAAGGTTTTTCACCGCCGCCAAGCGCAGGCTTTCCTCGCCCGGTTGGGTCGCCATCTGTACCAGTTGATCTTGCGGCAGTCGGTCTACCGCGGCCAGACGCTGCTCCAATGTTTCCGCTGGTTTGGTTTTGAAAAATCGGGAGAAAATTGCCATGGCTTCAGTTTCAGTAGTTGGAAAAATATTGAATTTGACGCGCCTCTGCAGCGAGGTCCAAGGGGGAATCCAGGAGGAACTTGGGCGACCACTGACCAAAATCCCACCGCCTGGTGCAGCGCAAAGCCCGGCAATAACTTCTTCCACACCGACGCCCTTATGCACGGTCAATGTTCCCCTCGGTTTCTCATTTGCCCTCACCGCCAAGGTTTAGGAAAAAGATTTTACAGGACAGCACCGAGTAGTGGGTGGGATTCTGCTCATCCTCTGCTGGTTAGGCCGCCGCGGCAGAACAAACTGTATGGCGGGAGGCAGCAAGACGGCTTTGGCAACAGCCCGGCAAAACCTGGGCTGCGGTTCCGCGAGGCCACAGCTCCTGGCTATCCCTGCGCTTTCGCGGGATGCCCTTTGCTATTGGAATAGCACGGGGGACTCCCGCTGCAATTTGGGATTCTATAACAGGCGGGCTGGCCGTGGGAATTCGCGGAGCCGTCGCTCCGCGCGGTGGGCGGTACCGATTGCGCTACGAAGTAGTGCGTTCTGTGGCGCGCAGCAAATAGGCTGGAACTTTACCCTTATAAACGAATTTGCGCCTTTCGAGATGATACCGGCTGTCCTTGTCATAGAAAGCGCCGTGCATCTTCTCGAGCTCAAGTTCCCGATAGACGGCGAGTGGTTTCTCCTGCTGATCGCATTCGCGGTCTCGCCGTTTCACGGCAAGCGCCTCCTGGTAATCCGCGCCTATAGATGCGCGCGCCGCCAGTTCAAATATCTGTTGGTGAAAGTGATCCCAGTCCTCAGTCAGTAAGGTGTCAGCCATACCGCAATTAAACGCCTCTTTTGCCAGCATCGGCTGACACGCGCGCGTCAGTTGAAACGCGAAATCCGAGCCGACTCTCTTGGGCAGCAAATAGGTCCAGTATTCTGATCCGTAAAGACCCATGTTGTCATAGTGTGGATTGAGGACGACCCCGTCGCGAATCACGACCCGATCGCAGGCGAGAGGTAGAATCGCCCCGCCGGCACCGGCGTTATTCCGCAGCGCGGCTATAGTGAGATGGTTCGGTGAATTGATAATTTCTTCCACCAGATCGTCGATCGCGTTTATGTTCGCCCAAGATTCGTCCGCGGGACTTTTGGCCGCCTCTATACAATTGAGGTGAATCCCATTGCTGAAAAAGTCATCCCCGCCCATGAATACAAGGGTTTTCACCGGCCGTTTTTTGGTCTCTACGACGGTCTGTTTGAGGCGTTTGCACTGTTCGGTACTGGCTGCCCCGTTATAGAAATTAAAGTAGATGTAGGCAACCGGTCCGCGAATGTCGACGCGGATATCATTGGGGGTTTCGGATGCAACTTCGATCAATTCGGCGAAATGTTCAGCGGGAGCGAGCGCTTTCACGACAGTCGCCGCTGGCAATTTAATGGCCGGCAGCGCGCCCGGAGTCCCGCATTTCATCTGTCGGATCCAAACCGCCCCATCGCGTGTCGCCCTGCAGACTGCGCCATAGGCCACCGCGAGCCACTCACCCGGAACGCCTCTTAGATGTGGCTCGGGCAGGGGACCGTAACAGAACACATCGGCCCCGAAGACTTCATCCAATACGCCCGGACAGGTATCGGCGGCGCGCATTTTCTGCACTATGTCTTCCGTGGAATCATGCTGCCAATCAATTTGTCGGTCCGACTGACGCATGGAGTCGCGCAACGCGCCTCGAACCGCCGGACTCGAATAATCGAGAGGGCGCGGCCTGAAATCGGCACGGTTTGCGTCCAGCACGGCTTGCTTGATCAACCGCACGGCCGCGCAGCTAACTTCTCTTTTATAAATACTGGTCTTGCCGGCTTGCCGCATCGGGAATTCCGCGGTACCCCAAATATTTCCCGCGTCCATTTCGGCATCCGCTTGCAGCAAGGTGACGCCCCAGTAAGGCACGTTTTCGGTAATGGCCCAATCGAGCGAAGAGGGGCCGCGATCGCCTTCGATGCCCGGGTGCACTACGAGGCATCGATGCTTCTGCCAGATATCTTCAGGAATTCGATGCGTAAGGAAGGGGCAAACAATGAGTTCGGGTTCGAATTGGCCGATCTGCTCGCGCAGGCGCGGTAGGTCCATTCCGTAATGCTGGTCAACAGAGTGGCCGGCATCTATGAGTTCCCGTAGTACTCTTTGGCAGAGGCCGCTGAAGGATGAAGCGAGAATGAGAATTTTCACAGTAGAATCCTTTGTAAGACGGTGGGGAAACCTGGTTAATGAAGCGTTATAGCTTCGGCCTGTAACAATTTGAAATATAAAAAATCTTTAAAAGCCGCGTTTTTATGCGCAGTGCAGGCAAGGTTATTTTTTTATTCCAGGAGAAAAGCTGAAGAGCCAAGTTGTCGTTTATTCTTATGGTTATTTTTTGAATTGGTTCACACGATTAACGCGCAGAAAAAGGTCCCGGCGCGCTAATCTATGTTAGTTGCGGAATGTGATGCAAGTCACAGTGTGTCGATTTGGTGAGTTCGGCGCCAATTTCTTCATGAAGTTTTGTGAGCGGTCAGATCCAGGCGTCCAAACCGTTCGGAATATTGTTCGTCTGCGCTCGCATCCTCGGCCTCCATGGTCTCGTACATCCGCCGACTCAGTTGCGCCATGCCCACGATCAGACATAGGACCAGCAACAGCATTGAGAAGCAGAAGATGAAAAGGCCCAGGGTCAGCGGCTTGATGCCTTCTTCAATTTGCACCGCATGGTCCATGGCGTCCATTTGCATTGCCGCCATGCCGACGTAGTGCATACCGCAAACTGCGACGCCCATGACCAGGGCCGCTCCGAGCATTTTGGCGTTGCCATCGAGATTGAACGCCAGCCAGAGAGCGGCAGTGGCCGCCACCAAGGCGATCACGATCGAAACGGCAAAAAGGCCGGGGTCATAGCTCATGCTCGCCGCCATGTTCATGGCATACATGCCGCTGTAGTGCATGGAGGCGACTCCTAGGCCGGTAATCACGCCGGCCACCATTAAACGTGCGACAGAATTCTGATCGCCGGCAACGAAGAAAAGACCGATCCCCACTACCACGACCGCGATCGCCAATGAGGCAAAGGTGATGAGAGGGTCGTAGTTAACGGGCATTCCCATGTCATATGCCAACATGCCGATAAAATGCATGGTCCATATGGCACCGCCGCCTAGGGCGATGGCGGCGGCCATGATCCAGCCCGTTTTGTTCACGGTGGATGACTGCGCCGCTTTTACCAGCATGAGACCCGTGTAGGAACCGAATACGGATACGCAGAAAGAAAGGGCCACGAGAAAAAAATTGTAGCTGGGATCTATGTGTTGCATTTGCGAATGCCTCGTATAAGTGCGATAAACATGAACGCCGAGTGCGGACTAAAACCAGGATGCTGTGCATTTTGGTGAACGGGCTTACTGCGTCCGCTGCAGGTTACGGAGTCCTTCGATAAAGTTAGCGCAGGGCAAGTAGCTGGTGGACCCCGCGGACATGACGCATCCCATCGAGAACAAGTTTAGCAAACCCGCGGTTTTTAACTTGCTCACTTCCGGCCCCTGCGGTTGTAGGGCATCTGGCCCGGTTTGGCAACCATTTCTCCGGATCATGCGCTCGTTTGAAATAATTTAAGCATTACGAGAAGCGGTCTGCTGCGGTAAACTTGTTCAGTGACGGGATCTGGCGTCCGTTGCTTCCGCTTGGCGCTGACACTGCAGGATGCGATTAAAAAGCGAACAAAATGTTGCTATTTTGTTCGTTAGGCGCTAATACAAGAGAACACCCTTAACCGAGTTGTGGCTCTGCATGGGGCGAAAGCGAGGTAAAACGGTTAACAATGCAGAATTCAGTGAAAAATCATGCGAAGACCCTGAGGGTTTTCCAGGTGGGAATCGTCGGCGCTTCACGCGAGGCGTTTGGTGCCCTCAGCCGAATATTTGGTGTGACCAAATATCGCACCCGCAGTTATGAGGCTGTGCCTATCGCGGCCAATGCTAAGGCGGTGGAAGACGGAATCGATCTGCTGATCCTCTGTACCAATAATCCCAATGTGCTCAAACACTGGTTAACCAAGCGCCCGTCCGGCAAAGCCGTACAGCGACCGCAGATAAGGGTGGCGCGGGCGGATGATCAAGCCGAGGGTTATGTTATCTCGGTGCCTGTGAACCCCGCGCGTCTTCTGCGCCTGCTTGATCAATATACAATCAAAGAATTGAATTTCTTTCCCGAATTCCAGATCGGCAACGATTCCGCCGATCTGTGTCAAACGACTATTGATGGGCTGAAGTTATTGCGCAGCGATAGTTCTCTGGGCAATAAACGTCACGGCCTGCAACGCGCGCTCGTGGTGGACGATAGTCTGGCGGTGCGAAAACAGATTGAAATCGAATTTGGTTTGCTGGACACTGAGGTGGACTGTGTAGCCTCGGCGGAAGCGGCAATCGACGCGTCTACTAAGACTGCCTATGACATTATCTTCATGGATGTAGTAATGCCGGGAATGGATGGATACGCTGCCTGCAAGCGCATCAAACGCAGCCCACTTAATAATAATCCCCCGATTGTTCTGCTGACGAGCCGTTCGTCCTCCTTTGACAAGATTAAAGGCACTCTGGCGGGATGTGATACCTATTTGGTCAAGCCGATCAATCACAACGAATTCGAACACGTGGTAAACAAATACTTTTCTGAAATTAGGACACTGGCAAAATGACTGCAAGCAAAGTTCTCGTAGTAGATGATTCTCCGGTGGATCTGCAGCATCTCAAAACGATCATTGAAGGTGCGGGATATCAGGTTATCACNNCGGCCCGATCTGATCCTGATGGACGTAGTAATGGACGAGGTGGACGGTTTTGAAGCCTGTCGCACCATCACTAGCGACCGTGAGACCGGTAAGATTCCCGTAGTCTTCGTGACAAGCAAGAATCAAAAAGCGGACCGGGTATGGGGCGAATTACAAGGTGGCCGCGGCATGATCTCCAAGCCCTTTTCGCGCGAGCAAATACTGGATACTATTAGCGCGATTTGACAGTCGGGCATTCTCCCTCGGTTGGTAAAACTCGTGGAAAAATTGACGTTTGGTGCAGAGGGAGAAGCGCCTGATGAGCGGTGGGATCTCGCGCGATACGCTCTTTCNNTTTGTCAACGAGCGCTCTGCCACGCCAAGGCTTGCAGCGGCGCGGTGCTATGGATTCAGTGTCAGCAACTGGCACTTCTTGTTGGAGGAGGGGCAGGCGGCCGAATTGATCAGCCAACCTGTTCACACTCCGCTTCCCAACAGCCCGGATCACTGTTTAGGGTTGGCGAATGTGCGGGGAAACATCCTTCCGTATTATTCACTGCATTATTTTTTTCCCGAATCTGCAGCTTTCACCGGCGAGCCTTCTCGCTACGCGCTTTTACTGGGCGACCCGGTCACCGGTATCCTGTTGGCGGTAGACACTAAACCCCAGGCNNGTCGCGCGCGACTCCCTGGTGCAAAGGCCCCATGTGACATCTAGACTTCCTGAATACTTGGCTCCGTTCATCAAACATCAGTATGTTGCCGAGGGCAAGGATTGGATGATGCTGGACAGCGCGGGATTGATTCCTTTCCTCGC
>DJFO01000005.1:2740-3665 GCA_002432555.1 Marinagarivorans sp. UBA5870 | reverse complement strand
CAATGTCGCATCTCTCAATGTCGCTCGGTGGCGAATCGGTAGTAGTCTACTTCCTCTTGCGACACAGCGTGGTCAAATTCGCCCGAACCAAGGTCGGCGCAAGACGTTTGCAAGCTAGTGTAAATGTCTTCAGCCCACTTGTTTAATTGGCTGGCAACTTCTAGATCAATTGTGAGCTGATACGACTTGAGCGCGCCGTCAATATTCGCCTTAAATAACCCATNNTCCTCTTTTAGGCCTATTGAATCTGACGTAGTGCGATACAGGGTTACTGGCCAAACAGCCATCTGACAGTGGGTTCACACGCCGATCCGGGGCCACCAGAGTCCAAGCGTGGCCGCCAGAATGCCGAACGACATTGATACGGTTCCGAAAAATAGCGCCGCCGCAACTCCGGCTTTCACAATATGATTTTCCTGCCGTGCAGCATATAAATACAACTCTAATAATGCCAACGGCAAGAGATAACCGCCGAATGACAGAAAAGTGAGGAACGGCCCGGTAAACGTCTCCGGATCAAATCCCACAGGCGCACGAAAAATAAACAGCCAAAGCATTAGGCCGATCCGGAAAAACCAGACTCCACTCACAGCGAGAAATAATCGCAGCGCCCATACCCTGTGCATTGCATAATTTTTGTTTCGTGCATAGGCCCATGTAACCGCTCCGAATACCATAATAAGTAAACCGTTTACACCGAGCCCCCAAGTGGCCATGATGCCCCCGAACGCATCCCTGGTGAGCAACAAATAGAGCCCCGCCAGACTGCTCGCAATCGCCATCGCTATATAGCCGCGCCCATTCCAACGATGGATTTGCGGACAGTATTTGCGTATTGCTGGAATCAGTTGAATTATGCCGCCGAAAGTAAGCAACGCAGCCATAAGCAGATGTCCGGCGAGATGGAGATTGCCTGCCGTATCGC
>DJFO01000005.1:0-2721 GCA_002432555.1 Marinagarivorans sp. UBA5870 | reverse complement strand
GGTAATAGAAAAGTACTATGTAAAGAAAAAAAATGGTTTGCCCAACGGCGATCGACACCAGCCAGAAAAATGCCGCCGCGTTCAAAAGTCTCACACCAAGTCGATGCTCAGGGGCATTCAACGTTTGTATTGCATCCATATCGTTTCCTATTTTCAAGACTGTGGTTTTGTTCTGCATGCGATCGATCTATAGTTCCGGCGTGAGCCAGTTTTTTCGATGCCGGAGTAGGCAGCCGCAGAGAGATCCCGCTGCGCCTAGCTGAAGTATCGGAGACTAGCGAAACGAGGCCCACGCTGTCGCAAATTCTGATCAGTATGAATGCCATCTATTTTTTGATTTGGCATGCTCAAATTTCGAAACGGTTTTCCCGCAGCCAGATGGTAGCCTGGAGAAAAAAAGCGCTGAGCAACAAGCCAAGCCAGAATGCCGGTGCGCTCAGAGATTGAGCCAGAGCGGCACCAACATTTTCCGGGTGGGGCAGGATCTGAGCGAAGGTGGCGAACCCTGCGGACAGCTGGTGACGAAGGGCTTTGCCGAAGTAGAAGCTGCTCAAAACCCAGTACTCCAGCACGACTGCTCCCAGAGGTATTCCTAGGGCTAACAAGAAGTTCATTTTTTTTGCCCAGGCGGAGCACAGCAGTAACCAGCAGATCACGGGCAGAACCCAGAGAGCAAGCAATACCCAGGACACGATCAACCCGGGCAGGCTGTAAAGCAGCGCCTGGACAAGTTCCATGGGCAATGGCAGCGGATATCCCGATACCAAGCTCCCGATGACCGATGCAAACATCAATACCACTCCGCTTGTCACCGCCGCGGCGCTATACATTGCCGGGGTCGCAAGGGTGGCGACGCAGAGCTTTGCCAGCACGATTTTATATTCGGCCACCGGGAGTGACTTCCAAAATAAAATGCTGCGATCCCGTCGGTCGTTATGCAGTGTGCCCAGCAGATAGGTGGGCAATACAATTAGCAGGACGGCGATAAACATGGCGTAGACAAGTGCTAGGCCGCGGACGAGGGATTTCGTATCGCCGATCCAGGCGCGAGCCGCGCGTTTTTCCTGCGTGATATCCGCTTCGGTAGCAGTATCCTGGGCTATGTGGAGGTCGGCGCCGGAGGATTGCTCGATATGGGCAGCAGAATGGTGGTCGATGCGACTGAAGGAATACTGGATTTTGCCGTTGCTGGTGACAATCGCGATCAACATCAGACAGGTCGCCGCCGCACAGAGAAATACAGGCAGGCGCAAACACAGAAACCGCCACTCCCAGAACTCTCGTTTGATCAGTGATAGGAATTGGTTCATGAGGACACTCTTCCTTGTTCCATTTTGGCGACAAACAAATCAGCCAGCGAGGGAGTTTTGACGGGGCCAAATGTCTGCAGCCGCTCGCGCGGAACGTTTTCGTAAATCAATGCTTTTCCGCCCAAAATCGTACGACTGTGAATAGGCTGCAAAGCCAGGGCCTGCTCCAGGCGATGCGCGTCAGCATGCAATTCCGTATAACTTTTACCCAGATCATCCATGGCGCTGGCCATCGCAATGCGGCCGTTGCGGATGAAGATGACGTCCGTCAGAAGATTTTCGACTTCTTCGACCTGGTGCGTTGTAACCAAGATGGTTTTGTCCGCGTCGAAATAGTCTTCCAGCAAGGTGGTATAAAACTGTTTGCGAAAAATGATATCGAGCCCAAGAGTAGGCTCGTCGAGAATCAGGAGCCTGCTGTTGATGGCCATCACCAAAGCCAAATGCAATTGGGTGACCATTCCTTTGGAAAGCATGCCCACCCGGCTGGAGAATGGGATGTTGGTACGCGCGAGAAATGCGAGGGCCCGGGCGCGTTCGAAGCGTGGGTGCACGGACGTCATAAAATTCAGCGCATCCTTCACTTTCAGCCAGTGTGGCAGAATCGCAGTATCGGCAATGAATGACACTTGCTCCAGCAGGCGGACGCGATCGTTATGAGGATCTAATCCAAAAACGGAGAGTTCGCCCTCCACCGGAGTCAATCCTAAAAGTGCTTTAAGCAAAGTCGTTTTGCCAGCCCCGTTGGGACCTATGAGGCAAACGATACGGCCCGGGATTATGTCCAAGTCCACATTGTCGAGGGCTTTGCCTTTGCCGTAGCTTTTGCACAACCGGCGGGCGGTTATCAGGGCTTCCACGTTTTACTCTCCACGATGGTTGTTACGGATGTAAGCAGCTCCGCTGACGATATTCCAATTTGCCTCGCCCGCTCGAGCAGCTGCGGCAACTCCTGCTGGAGGAACTTCTCTCGCTCACTGGCGGCTAACCGGGCCGCCGCTCCCTTTGTCACGAACATGCCAAGCCCGCGACGCTTTTCAACTATGCCCTGCTCCACCAGATCCTGGTACGCGCGGGCTACCGTCAAATGGTTGATCTGATAGTCGCTGGACACTTGGCGCACGGAGGGTATTGCCTCACCTTCCGCGATGGCGCCTTGCACGATCAAAGCGGCGATGCGCTCGTACAGTTGCCGGTAGATGGGCTGGTCGTCCCGCCAGGTATGCACTTCGACGCACTCTCCGATATGGTGTTATACAAGACTATCTCACAGTCGCACGCTATGCAAGATGTCGCGATAGCGGCAGATGGGTCTTGGTCCTGACAGGACCCGCGCAGCATTCGAGGCAAAGGACTTACTTTGCCTCTACAGGAGAACTTCCTGAGCTGAAGACGGGCACGGTGTTGCAAC
>DJFO01000076.1 GCA_002432555.1 Marinagarivorans sp. UBA5870 | reverse complement strand
GACTCCAATATGGCGCGCAAGCAGGTGGCGAAATCCCTTCCCGAGGGCTGGGACGTGAGCATTACCTATGCCAGCAATGGCTTGGAGGCTTTGACGGCAATTCGCCAGGGCAAGGGAGAAATGGTATTTCTCGACTTGACCATGCCGGAGATGGATGGCTTCGGCGTTCTGGAGACCATCCGCCAGGAAGACTTGAAGTCGGTCGTNNATTTCGGGGGATATTCAGCCGGTGGCACGGGAGCGAGTGCTGCAGCTCGGTGCGATCGATTTTATAAAAAAACCTGTTAACGGCGAAAAACTCAAGGCCACCCTGCAAACCTACGGCCTCCTCTAGGCGAATTTCCGAACGCGTCGGGCAAATTCCTGGGTTAAAATGCCGATCCTTTTGCCGCGCACACGCCCATGAATTCCGCACCCTTTACTTTGTCTAGCTTCGGTCAACTGCTCGCCGAGGATTCGCCAATCGTGCAACTTATGGAAGACCTGGGAGAAGCCTTGAGCCGCAACCCGGAACTCCTATTTCNNGGTCCCTGCCGCGCAGGCTTGCTTTCGTCACCATGGCCGGCAACTCGCCGAAGACGCACCTGCCCTCGATCAGCTGCTCGGTGTTTACCCGGCGCCCCAGGGAAGCGATCGTCCGCTGCGCGCCCTGGCGGGCTATCTTTCCGGTGAATGGGGTTGGCCTGTGGACTGGCGAAATATCGCCCTCGTCAACGGCAGTCAGCTCGCTTTTTTTATCCTGCTGAATTTATTTGCCGGACCCAGCGCGACCGGCACAAGGCGCGTTCTGCTGCCGCTGGTCCCGGAATATCTCGGTTACGGCGCGCAGGGTTTAGACCGCGATTTTTTCCAAGTGCAAAAGCCGGATATTCGGCTGACGGGTGACCATAGGTTCAAATACGCGGTGGATTTTTCGCGTCTGGCAATGCGCGCAGACACGGGGGCCGTCTGCATTTCTCGCCCGACCAATCCGTCCGGCAACCTCCTCGATGATCGGGAGGTGGAGCAACTGCTGGGACTCTGCCGCGCGGCCGGCATTCCGCTGCTGGTGGATCTCGCCTATGGCACACCCTTTCCCGGTCTGTGTTATGCGCCCTGCGACACCCGTTGGCAAAGTGGCATGGTCAGCGTGCTCAGCTTGTCAAAACTGGGGTTGCCCGGGGTGCGCACCGCGGTGGTAGTGGCAGACGAAGCGGTTGTCCAAGCGGTCGCTCGTGCCAGCACCATCATGAGTCTGGCCGGTGGCAATCTGGGGCCGGCGCTGTTGGAGCGGCTGATCCAAAGCGGCGATCTCACCCGCCTCGGCCAGCGGGAACTGCCGCAGTTTTATCGCGCCCAGCGCGATTTCCTCCTCGCCGCGCTCGCGCGGGAGCTCGCCGGTTTGCCCTATCGAATCCATGAGCCGGAGGGTGCATTTTTCCTGTGGCTCTGGCTGGAGGGGCTGCCGATCGCGGCGGGTGATTTTTATGAAATATTAAAGCGCGAGGGAGTTTTGGTCATGGCGGGTGAGCCCTTCTTTTTTGGCCTCGCCCAGTCCTGGGCACACGCGCGGGAATGCTTGCGGCTGACCTACTGCCAGCCGCAACCGGTGCTGGCCCAGGCGGCGCGAATCATCGGCCGCGAGCTGCGCCGGCAGTTGGGCTCGCCCTGAGGCCGACCCTAGACCCTACCGAAAATTCATGGGTAAGACTCGCGAAAATACCTAGAGGCCGTTGCATAACTCGCGAGCGAAGGCGAGACAAGGCAAAAACGCGCGAGCAAGCGCAGTTTACAAGTCGTAAATGAGCATTGGGAGCGCGTTTTTAACGCAGTATCGACGAGCGCAGCAGTTATGAAACAGCCTTTAACCATGACGGCGGCCATACCGGCTGCGCTTAACGGCGATTCATAAAGGCTATCCGTAACGGCAACCCTAAACCATTCACAAAGCTATTTATCGAACCCACCGAAATAACTATCCGTACATACAAAGGGCACACCGCCACGAGGCTTATGGCATTTTGGCGATTTTCTGCTAGGTTTTATTCAATCACTTCAATGGGCACTGACCAGGGCAGGGACATGTGTCGCTGCGTATAGTCATCTCTGCGCGTCAGCGTGATCAGAGTCAGTCGAACTTACACGATTCGGTATGCGCCACCCTTCAATTGCTTCTATTCCAATCCGCCTCGGACTCATTACCTTGAGTTTCGGCGTGCTCTTGAGCCTGTTGCTCGCCTGGCGGGTCGATGTCGCCAATGGGCGCCGGTTGCATGTGGCCGTTGCCGAGTTCACCGAGGGTGTTACGCGGGACGTGGTAGAACGTTTGCACCTCTATCAATACGGCTTGCGCGGCGCGCGCGGGCACATACTCGCGGTCGGCGATCGCGGCACTACCCGAGCCGGATTTTTGAGTTACACCCAGTCGCGCGATATTGACCGGGAATTTCCCGGCGCGCGGGGGTTCGGTTTTGTTCGGCGGGTAGCGCGGGCGGAGGAGGCAGAGTTTCTCGCCAGCGCGCGCGCGGACGGCAGACCCGACTTTAAATTGAACGAACTTGCGCCCCACGCGGGGGAACATTACGTCATCCAATACGTGGAGCCTCTTGAGCGAAACGCGGCCGCCCTCGGGCTCGACATCGCCTCGGAGGCCAGCCGGCGCGCGGCCGCGGAAGCCGCTATGCGCACCGGCGAAGCACGCCTGAGCGCGCCTATAACGTTGGTTCAAGCCAGCGGTAAGCCGGAGCAGGCGTTCGTGATCTTGCTGCCGGTTTACCGCACGGGAGCCACTCCGCCGACGGAATCCGACCGGGTTGCACAGGCCTTCGGTTGGAGTTATGCCGCGCTGGTCATGGAGGAGGTGCTGGCCGACCTGCACCTCGATGCGACCGAGGCCAAGCTGGAATTGCGCGATATCACCGGGCCGCAGCCGTCCGTGCATTTTTTCGCTAGCGCCGCTCCTCCCGACGCGACCGCCGTCTACAGCCACAGCCTCGACCGCGAGGTTTTTGGTCGGCGCTGGCAGATCCAGTTATCGGTATACCCGACCTTCGTCCGCCAAATGAACCTGCCCCGGCCGCTGGTGCTACTCGCCCTGGGATTTGGCTTTAGCCTGCTCACAGGTGCGCTCGTCGCCGCCCTCAGTTTGAATCATCAAAGGCGCAAACAGACCGCCGCCGACCAGGCGCGGCTCGCCGCCATAGTCGCCAACTCCGTGGACGGCATCATCGGCAAGACGCTTGAGGGCGTTGTGACCAGCTGGAACGACGCCGCGGAGCGCATCTTTGGTTTTTCCGCCCAGGAGGCGATTGGGCACACATTGGCCGAGCTTATAGTGCCCGAGACCTTGCAAGACGAGGAGACGCAGATCCTCAAACAATTGAGCGAGGGTAAGGTGGTCGAGCCCGTCGAGACCATCCGCCGCTG
>DJFO01000336.1:2420-7109 GCA_002432555.1 Marinagarivorans sp. UBA5870 | reverse complement strand
GGTGAAAACCCCGCGGTTCTGACGGGCAAGGACCTGGATGCCATCCCCGACGCGGAGCTTACCGCGGCTGTGGAGCGAACGGCGGTTTTCGCGCGCACGAGCCCCGAACACAAGCTGCGTATTGTGCGGGCGCTGCAGAGCACCGGCTCGATCGTCGCAATGACGGGCGATGGCGTCAACGACGCGCCGTCGTTGAAGCAGGCCAACGTCGGTATCGCCATGGGCAAAACCGGCACTGAGGCGGCCAAAGAAGCCGCGCAAATAGTACTTCAGGACGACAACTTCGCCACCATCGTCGCCGCCGTGCAAGCGGGACGCACCGTCTCCGACAATATTCGCAAAGTGGTCGCCTGGACATTACCCACCAACGGAGGTGAAGTACTCGCCGTGGTGGTCGCCATTCTCTTTGGATTGACGACACCGATGACGGCGGCCCAGATGCTTTGGATCAACATGATACTGACGGTAACGCTCGGCCTGGTATTGGCCTTCGAACCCCCCGAACCCGGCCTTATGGCACGTCCGCCTCGTCCGATAGGCTCCAGCCTGTTGTCGCCTTTTTACCTCTGGCGGATTTTCTTCGTGTCCCTGCTGTTTGGTGCCTGCTCGCTCGGCATCTTCACCTACGCGATGCGCGCGGGCCACAGTATCGAGCTGGCACGGACTCTTGTCGTCAACATGATCGTGGTGCTTGAAATTTTTTACCTCTTCAATGTGCGCTATCTGCACATGACGTCGTTCACCTGGCGCGGCGCACTCGGCACCCGGCCAGTGTTGTTGGCCGTAGCGGCCGTCGTTGTCGCGCAATGCTTGTTTACCTACGCTCCATACATGCACCTGCTGTTTGAAACGCGTCCAGTGCCGTTGCGAGAGGGGGTCCTGATCCTCGCCGTCGGCGTTCTCATGATGACAGTACTCGAAGGGGAGAAGAGGATCATCCGCAAGCTGGGCGTGAATGTGCATTGACGCCGTTGCTCCCGTTGCGTGTACGTGGCGTACTCACAAAGTAGCCTTCGTTTCTCATCAGAGAGATGACTGGTTTCGCCGGATATTTCGGCCAGAGCCGGAATATTCGGAACCTACGATGTTGCTAGGTCCAGCAGTCGCCCGTAGAGGTGGTTTGGACTACATTCAAGGCGCCGCAGGAGTGTGTCGTCCCGGCTTTTTTCGCTGCACAGGGCCTGGAATCGTCGATTTCCGCCTGTTTATTTCAGATGAACGCGCGAGGTCTAAAAGGTGAGCGAAAACCGGAGCCGCGACTGGGACCCGAAATCGGCGGGCTTGCTGAGCNNGCGAGATTGGAACTGCGGGTCATGATCGAGGAGTTTCTCTCGAACACTACGGCCGCACCTTGTCGCAACATCAACCTAACGAGTGGGCCGCATATCCGTCCTCCGGCTTCTCTCGGCTGCCGATCCGGCTCGCATGAGGAAGGCCCATTCACTCAGTATCAATCGTCCGCTGATGAGGCGGCTTGAAAGGAGGTTCGGGATGGTCGTTCTAGGAGTGGCCTTCATGGTTATCGGGCTCATTCAGGCGTTGAGGCTGGCCGATAACGAAGCAATCGAAAAAGCCTGGAGTCAACTGCGCACATCTCCGGTCGCGCCGATCGAAAGATTCGACCCCGCCATGCTCGAGGGGTTGCCCGATGCGGCACGGCGTTACTTCCTATTTACCATCGCGCCCGGGGCACTGCTCACCCGTATCGCCGAGATTCGGATGAGAGGGGAAATCGGGCTCGGGAATCTGAAAGATCCTCGCTACCAGCCAATCCGCGCCCGCCAGATCCTCGCACCGCCGCACGGATTTGTTTGGCACTTGGAGCGAGGGGGCTCTGACGCGCTGCAGATAAGCGGTTCCGATGCAATGGTGGGAAATAGCTCCTGGACGCGGTTCTGGGTCTGTGGGGCGCTACCGCTGGTTCGGGCGGGAAAAGAAGAAAATCACCTCCGCTCTTCCTTCGGGCGCCTCGTCGCGGAAGCGGTATTCTGGGCGCCGGCGGCGCTCCTGCCTCAGAGTGGAGTTCAGTGGGAAGCGGGCGACTTACCCTGTCGCGCGCGTGCTGTAGTCTCCAACGGGATGCACAAGCAGGCCCTCGAGATCGAGGTAGCACCGGACGGACGGCCTTCGTGGGTCAAAATTTCGAGGTGGAGCAACGCCAACCGGGACCGCGAATGGCGGGTCCAACCGTTCGGAGGAACCGTAGACGACTTTCGCACCTTCGACGGTTTTACCCTCCCAACCCGGGTGGTAGGCGGCAATCACTTCGGCACCCAGGATTATTTCCCGTTTTTTCGAGCGCAAGTGGAACAAATTCACTTCCCGTTGCCATAGCCGTTCGGCGACAGGCTGTCCTCTCGACCCGAAGATCAACCGGCGAAGTCGCCGCTAAATCTCCCGCCGGCGCAACGGGCAGCGCCCCCTCTGCAAATCATATCCGAATGACACTGCGGTATTCCGCCACGGCGACTTGATATCGGGTCTTCTCATTGAGATGCAGGCGAAGAGAGTCTGCCGCGTCGGGTTCACCGTGGACAAGTTGGATCGGAGTGCCGGCGCGCATATGAGAGTGTCTGAGCCATTCGGTCGTATCGCAATAATCCGCATGCCCCGACAGGCCATCTAAAACCGCAACGCGCGCTTTGCACGGAACATGCTCGCCGTGGATCTTGGTGGTTTCTGCACCCTGTAACAATCGGGCACCGCGTGTGCCGCCGGATTGGTAACCACTGAAGAGGAGGGTCGTGCGATGATTCGGCAACAGCCGTTTCATGTGATGAAGAATGCGCCCGCCGGTCGCCATGCCACTGCCGGCGATGATGATATGAGGATATTTTAGATCCGAGAGTGTTTTGGATTCTTCCACGCTGTGGGTGTAGGTTACTGCATTCGCGATGCGCTGACAATCCGCGTTGCTGAGCCGATGCAGGCGAGCATGTTGCCGATAGATCTCAAATACATCAATCGCCATCGGACTGTCGAGAAAGATCTGCAGTTTAGGAATCACGGAGGCATCCATCAATCGACACAGCAGATGTTGAATCGCTTGCGCTCTGCCCACTGCAAAACTCGGAATCAGTAAAACACCTCCTACCTTTACCGTTTCATTGACAATCTCGGCCAACGCTTGCGCCGGATCCGCGTCACCATGACGGCGATTGCCGTAGGTGGATTCCAGCAGCAACAAGTCGAGTTCTGGTAGTGGTTGTGGCGGATACATCAAAACGTCATTCGGACGGCCCACGTCACCGGAAAAACCGACCCGTTTTCCCCCAGCCTCCAATATGACGCTTCCGGCACCCAAGATATGGCCGGAGGGCTGTAAATGCATTTTGATATCACCGATGGTGACGACGTCACCAAAGTTTAGCGGCTTGAAAAGGCCCAAGCTTTCTGCTGCCGTCTGCTCGTCGTACAAGGGCTCCGGGTGCTCGTGCTTGCTGAGCTTGTGCCGGGCAAAAAAGCGAGCATCTTCTTCCTGTATATGGCCGCTGTCGGGTAGCAATATACTGCACAAATCCCGCGTGGCAGTGTGGCAGTACACAGGTCCGCGATACCCGGCAGCATAAAGCCGAGGGACATATCCGGAATGATCGAGGTGCGCGTGTGTGAGAATGACAGCATCCAGCTGATCAATGTCCAAAGGGAGAGTTTGCCAATTCCGCTCCCGAAGCCACTTATAGCCCTGAAACAAACCACAATCCACCAGTACCCGCGCCCCGGATGTCTCCACTAGAAACTTTGAGCCAGTCACCGTTTGCGTGGCTCCGAGACAAATGATCTTCATATTGAGTGTCTCCTTCAGCAATTCGCTGCGAAATATCGAGAAGAATGGGAATTCGCCGTACCGAACAGACAACCGGACCTACCTCCATGTCGTCCGTCCCCAGGCAAGCTTGCCCGATAGTGTAGTCGAATCGGGACAGTTGCGACCTTAACTGAGTGAACATCCCATTCCACGTCCGCAGAATCCATTAGATGAACCGATCTGACCGCGTGGATCAGCGGATCCTTGCTTATTCACGCGGAGTCCATAATGAACCTCAGCTCGGCCATTACCCGCTGCGAATAACTCTATTGGCAAAGACGGTGGAAACTTCAAGAAGCTTTTAGATAGCGCTCGCAGTGTGGTAAAACTGATGCGTCGGCGGCAGTTCGCGACGCAAGTTTTGCAGCCGCGGCGCAGTCAAGATAAAGTGAACTTATCCGCGCGGCGTGCATTTTGCGACCACTTGATATCGACGACGATTTCCGTTTTTTCGCCAGGCAATCCAGAATCCCAGATAAGCCCTGGTTTTAGAGATTTCAATTCCTGAGGTGGACGCCAAGGGTTAGATCGTCCTTCTTCGTTCTCCGTGATTTCCTCATCTTTGCGCCCGCGACACTGGAATTGCCTTCGCCCAAGAGTGCCTGTCCATTGTCGCGTGCAGATTCGGCGTCCTTAGTCTCCGAATTATGAGCTGTGGCAGTCGCGTGCGCAGTAGTAACAGCCATTTATCCGCATTGCAGGGTGGTCCCGTTTCGCGAGTTGAACCGCTCCTCTGCACGTCGCGTGCATACCCAAGGCAATCCGGTTGGCGGGCTCTGGCAAAAAACTACACGGTGATGGGCTCATCTGGTGTACTTCATGATCACCGTTAGCTTGTTGGGGTACTGGGAAAAAACGATCACTTTATCTCGTGAAACTTT
>DJFO01000336.1:0-2394 GCA_002432555.1 Marinagarivorans sp. UBA5870 | reverse complement strand
CCACCATTGATTGTTTTTTGATCTCACCGAAAGGGAGTTGTGCGACTGAAGGTTCCTTCACTCAACGACTGCTCAGATTTCATAAGAGCCCGTTAGCAATTTCCCTTAGCTCTCGTAGCTTCGATATACACGATCGTTAAAATGCGCTGAGCGCAGGACAGTGATTGTGGAGGTGTGTCACGTGACACACTGGTTTCTATCTAATAGTTTTATCTCACGCCAATCATCTATCGATTCCACTATCGCACCTGCCCTACACATTCTTTCTGTTTGTAAGAATTCTATTGACCTAATTTTTGCAGAAGGTTTTATGTATATATTGAGCGATACACAAATTGAAAAAATCTATTCTTCTCCAATTTTCGGTGACCATGAGCGAGAAGAAAACTTTGCGCTGGATGACAACGAACGGTCCCAAATGCTTCCGCGCGAGGCGACTATCTTAAAAATCTATTACATCATGCTGCTCGGATATTTCAAAATCAGTCCGGTGCGGATTGAATTGGATATCAATCGGAGTCAGGCCGATTTTGAGTTTATCCGGCAAAAAGAATTTCCCGGGGAGAAAGTGGCGCATACAGGCCTCAGCGCCCAAATGAAATACAAAATTTACGAAAAAATATTTTCGGTGGTGAAGATCTCCAAGTTTGAAGATGACAAGAAGAGGGCGCTCGTAGAATTCATTGACTACCTGGCGCGTCATCACTATGACACGGTTTCGATTTTTGATGAGGTGATCGATTGGCTTAGGATTAATACTATCGAGACCCCATCTTATCGAACGTTGCAAATCCTGATAACACAAGCGTTTAACCGTGAAAAGACACGCACGGTGCAGCAAGCGAATGCGCTGCTCAGCACGAAAACACGAAATACGCTCGGGTCGCTTTTATTAAACGACGAATTACTGGGCCTGTTCGACAAGGTGCGCTACGAAGCCAGAACATTTTCGGCATCCGAGATCGAAAAGGAAATTCAGGTATTCGATGCCCTCTCGGATGTGTTCAAGGAGATTCGGGCGGCATTGCCCAAGCTTGGCATATCCACGGGTCGTGTAAAGTATTACGCCAGTTTGGTGACTCATCTCAGCCTCCAAAGACTTAAACTAAAGGATACTGCAGAATTCAATCTTTATTTTCTATGTTTTGTCTATTTCCGATACTCCACCTTAATCGACTATCTGGCGGACGCCTTAACGTATCAAATACGCCTCATTGAAAAGGACGGCAGGCAATATGCAAAGGATAAGGTTGCGGATGTGCGGGAGGGGATGGAAGAGGCAATGGTGTCGGTCGCGAAGGCAATATTGGTCTTTATCGATAGCCGAATAACTGATGTTCAGCCGATTGGCCTTGCGCGAAAGAAGTCGGACAAAATCATTCCCCGGGAAGAGCTCGAACGCATGGCCCACCACCTCCTGCGCAGTAAAATTGAAAAAGAGACCTACTTTTGGGAATATGTCGATAAATGCAAAAGCCCGATCACCAAAACCATGCGCGGCATTGTAGGTCGACTGGAGTTCGTGGATTCGGCTGATAACGGGACGCTCTACTCTCAAGTCGAAAAAATGCAAATGGATATTGCAACGCTCGGAGAGGTGCAATCGATTGATAATCGACTTGTCAGAAGTGCAAAGAAATTTCTCTACGATGACGACGAAAATCTCATTCCTTTGCGCGCGGAATTCGCGGTCTATCGATTGGTTTCTGTGCGCCTGGAGGAGTCCCACTGGTATCTGGCCAACAGTTCGCGCCACAAGCCGTTCGATGAAATGTTGGTTGGAGATGAGAAGTGGAAGAAGGAAAAGGACCAGATGATCAAAAATGTCAACTCTGTCGCGCTCAATACGGACCCGCGCCTGCTGGTCACGCAGAAGCACGAAGAGCTTCTGAAAAAAATGAAAGATGTGCCCAAACGAATTCAGTCTGGCGAAAATGAGTCGGTGATCCTGGAGCACAAGGGTGGCAAATATAAATGGACGATCAAGTACAAAAAAGGGGAGAAGATTGTCAATCATCGGCTTTTTCGGGGGATTCCGAAGTTTGACGTGTCAACGGTGATCTATACCACTGCAATGGCGACCGGCCTTTTCGACAACATTAAGCATTTGACTGGGAAAAAGAAAGATCCCAACTCCATCAACCTGTTTATCGCCTGTCTGATCGGAAATGCTACGCGGCAAGGCGTGTATAAAATGTCTGACTTAACCGATTTCTCCCACGACAGTCTGCTTCAATTCCAGAGGAACTTCATGATGGTGGAGTCGCTGCGCAAACTGTGCGATATCGTGTCAGATGCTACCGCCAAGTTGCCGATTTTCAGCCGATATAATTATCGACCAGGCTTCATTCATGCCTCTGCGGACGGACAGAAACTTAAGTCGCGTAAGAGCAC
>DJFO01000308.1 GCA_002432555.1 Marinagarivorans sp. UBA5870 | reverse complement strand
AAAAGCTAGCCGATAAAAAGCTAGGCGGTAAGAATCCAGGCGATAAAAAGCTAGGCGATAAAAAGCCAGCTGGGAAAAAACCAGCTGGCAAAAAAACGGCAGGTAAAAAGGCGGCCCCCGCGGCTCCCAAGCAAAAAAGGCCAGCGGCGCCGGCAAAAAAATGACGTCCGGCGAAAAAAATCGCGGCGGCTGGGGNNCTGGTCGCCGGAATGCCGGCCGTCGGAGCGCCGGTCGCCGGATTGCCGGCCAATCAATTTAATATCCTCTCCGCCGCTGCGTGTGGCATAGGTTTCAGGTTGTTTATTCGTGAAGCAAGAATTAATTTATGGCCTGCACGCGGTTCAGGCGTTGCTCAAAAGTGCCCCTCAGCGGGTTGAAGAATTCCTGGTTCTGCGCGGCAGAGAGGACCAGCGCGCGCAGAAACTGATACAGCAGGCGCGTGCGCTGAATATTCCGGTGCGCCTGCAGACGCGCGCGCAGCTGGATACTCTGTGTGACGGTAATCACCAGGGGGTGGCGCTCCTGGCGCGACCNNGCTGGTGCTCGACGGCGTGACCGATCCGCACAACCTCGGCGCGTGTCTGCGCAGCGCCGATGCGGCCGGCGTGCAGGCGGTCATAGTGCCAAAAGACAATTCAGCGGGCATGAATGAGACGGTGCGCAAAATTGCCTGCGGCGCCGCCGAGACCACTCCTCTGATTCCGGTGACGAATCTTGCCCGCACGATGCAGCAATTGCAGGAGCGGGGAGTGTGGTTGGTCGGCACTGCCGGGGAGGCTACAATACCCTTATTCGCCGCGCCTTTGACCGGCCCCCTGGCGCTCGTCATGGGGGCAGAAGGCACCGGAATGCGACGCCTGACCCGCGAGCATTGCGACCATTTGGCGTATATTCCCATGGCCGGTAGTGTATCCAGCCTCAACGTATCGGTAGCGACCGGCATCTGCCTCTTCGAAGCCGTTCGCCAGAGGCAAATTCCAGCGCGGTAGACGGGGGAGGGGTTATGAAAATTGCCATGTTCAGCAGCAAGCCCTACGACCATTTATTTTTCGACGCGCTCAATCAGGCGCACGAAATCCGCTATTTGGAACCTCACCTGACGGAATATTCGGTGAGTCTCGCGCAGGGGTGCGAAGTGGTCTGTTGTTTCGTCAACGATCACCTGAGCGCGCCGGTGCTCGAGGCGCTGCACAATCTGGGCGTGTTGCTGATTGCCTTGCGCAGCGCCGGCTTCAACCATGTGGACCTGGTGGCGGCCCGGCGGCTCGGACTGGTGGTGTGCCGAGTCCCAGAATACTCACCCCATGCGGTGGCGGAGCACGCTGTCGGGCTTATTCTCGCTTTGAACCGCAATATTCACCGGGCGCACAACCGCATTCGCGAGCACGATTATTCTCTTAATGGGCTCATGGGTTTCGACTTGTACGGCAAAACCGTTGGGGTAGTGGGCGCAGGAAAAATCGGGCGGGCTTTTATCGATATCATGGTTGGGTTTGGCTGCCGGGTGCTGGTGCACGATTTGGTGCAGGATCCGGAAGTTGCCCAGAGCGCCCAGTACGTATCGCTGATCGATCTCTGGGTTCGGTCCGATATTATTTCCCTGCACTGCCCCTTAACACCGGCCACCCATCATTTGATCAACGCCGCCGCCATCAATAATATGAAGACCGGAGTCATGTTGATCAATACCAGTCGTGGCGGCTTGGTGGATACGCCGGCGGTGATCAAAGGTTTAAAAAGCGGCCGGATCGGTTACTTGGGATTGGACGTGTACGAAGAGGAAGCGGACTTGTTTTTTGAGGACCTATCCAATCAAGTGGTGCAGGACGACGTATTCGCGCGCTTGACGACCTTTCCCAATGTCATAGTGACCGGCCATCAGGCATTTTTCACCCGCGAGGCCCTGGAAAAAATCGCTCGGGTGACCCTTGCCAACGTCGATGCCTTCGCGCGCGGCGACAGCGCGGCCATGGCGATAGTGGACTGACCAGCTCCAAAATGGGAACCAACGCAGGGAGCAGACGGCCAAAGTGCGGCTAAGATCGGCAGTACAAGCGGATCCACCTTTCGAGAGAAATTTATGGGTAACCTTCGCTATTGGCTCGTTTTAACCTTATCCCTCGCCGGTGGTGCGGCGCACGCCTCCGACGCCGCGCAAGCCTGCAACGACATGTACCCGTCGGAAAGTTACTCGGCCGAGGAGCGAGGCACATTGCTGCAAGATTGTATTGCCTCCTACGCCGGCGACGGAGAGACGGAGGGCTCCGGCGAAACGAACTATTACGACGGCACGGTGGAAGATTACGTGAACCAAGCGCCGGCCCCTGAACCGCCTGCAGTGGAAGAGCCTTCAGCGGTGGAAGAGCCTTCAGTGGAAGAGACACCCGTAGAAGAACCGACCACGGTGGAAGACACCGCCGAGCCGCCCGTCCAATAAAACACCACTATTCCAGTTCTACCCCGCGCGCGTGCCGCTGGAGAAATCCGCGGATCGCCTTGGTGAGGGG
>DJFO01000263.1 GCA_002432555.1 Marinagarivorans sp. UBA5870 | reverse complement strand
GGTCAGACGGACGATGCGTTGATCGGCTTCTTTGAAAGAACCGGCAGCTTGGAGGCGGAATATGTCCCGGTACAGATCCATCTGCGCACCCGCCATCGGCGAACGGTAAGCGTCTGCTTCAGAGGCCGCGCCACGGTTTTCGGACGAATAAGAGGCGTTAACGATTCCATTTTGGATAAGCGCAACCGCATCCGGCTTGCGCGGCGGTACAGGAATGGAAGACCCCGACACACCAACCAGAGAAGAGATGCTGCTCAAGGAGATTACGAGACCTGCGAGTATGAAGCAGGAAATATAATCGTGCTTGTTCAGCGCGGCGGGTTTTTTATTCCAGATGCGCAGCCCCGCTGCAACACACCCTTTCAATCGAGACATTCTTAACTCTATGTTCAGATTTGAGGGGGTTTGATAGGCGGTTTTTCGCAGTGCGTCAACTCGACGAAAAAATATTAAGCAAAATCAATTAGTTAATTTGATTTGCTATTATCACCTATCACCCTTATCGCCCTTTTCAAAGCGTTCGATAACGGTGGCGGCGCTAATTTTGTTCCAAGCGGCGGCGGAGCATAAGCATATCCGACCATACCATCGCCTTTTGGGAAGGGGTGCGCAAAAGATATGCCGGATGGTACGTCGCAATGGCTGGTATAGAGGAAGTATTGTCCGAGACACCTCCTGTAACGGGACGGTAGTCGTGGAATTTGCCGCGCAGTTTCGAGATACTATCCCCGCTCCCCAGCAGACCTTTGGCCGACACGCCGCCGCACAAAATGAGAACATCCGGTTTCACCAGCGCGATATGACGTTCGATGAACGGCAGGGAAATGTCGATCTCCGCGGGACTTGGCGTCCGGTTGCCGGGGGGACGCCAGTTCAGGATGTTGGAGATATAGATAGAGTTTTCGGGTGTGTCGCCTGTGCGGGCGAGACCGACACAGTGCAGGATCTTGTCGAGCAACTGGCCCGAAACGCCGACGAAAGGTTTGCCTTGCTTGTCTTCATCCGCGCCCGGCGCTTCGCCGACCAGCATGACTTTTGCTTTCGGATTACCATCGGCAAAGACCATATTCGTGGCTGTCTTACGGATGGCCAACCCTTCAAATCCGGCAATCGCGGCGCGAAGCTCCTCCAGATTTTGGCAGGAAGCCGCCAATTTCGCAGCCTCTACCCGTGCCTGCGCCGTGCCAAGCAGGTCCGCGCCGCTTTCCACACCGGATGGTGGCAGGACCGGAAGCGAACGAACCGATACAGAAGATACGGGCGGCGCGGCACCGTTTGCGGTTAATGATTTCATCACCACTGCCGCGGAAACAGTCCGGTCCACCGGATAATCGGCCAGCGCCTCGTCCGCCCCGATGGACAAATGCCATTCCAAAGCAGCAAGATACGGGTTTTCGGATGAGCGGACCATTGGCCTCCGGTGGTTGAAATGATACCTTATATATATAAGTGTTGTTTTAGCCTATTCCGCGACCATAATCCAAGACCCAAGAGCCGTAAGGAGCCGTTTTTCCCATGCCAGATCCAATCCGCCCCGACCGCGACGTGATGGAATATGATGTGGTGATTGTTGGCGGCGGGCCGAGCGGCCTGTCCTGCGCCATCCGCCTGAAACAGCTTGATCCCGAAATTTCCGTCTGCGTCCTCGAAAAAGGATCAGAGATCGGGGCCCATTTGCTGTCCGGCGCGGCGTTCGAACCCCGCGCGTTGAATGAACTGATCCCCGACTGGAAGCAGCGCGGCGCGCCGCTCAACACCGAATGCAAGGAAGACCGTTTTGTCTTTCTAACGAAGGCTTTGGCCATAGCTCTTCCCAACCCGCCGCAAATGAACAACCACGGGAATTACATCATCTCCATCGGTGAATTGGGCCGTTGGCTGGCAGGACAAGCGGAAGAACTTGGCGTGGAAATCTTTGCGGGCTTCGCGGCGGCGGAAGTTTTGTATAATGACAAAAATGAAGTGATCGGCGTCGCTACAGGTGATATGGGCATCGGGAAAGACGGCGAGAGGCGCGCCGATTTCACACCCGGCGTAGAGCTGCACGCAAAACAGACTGTGTTTGCAGAGGGTTGCCATGGATCGCTCACCAAAAAACTAATCGAAAAATTTGCGCTGCGTAAAAATTCCGACCCACAGACCTACGCGCTTGGCGTGAAAGAACTTTGGGAAGTGAAACCGGAGAAGTTTAAAAAAGGCCTGACAATGCACACGCTCGGTTGGCCTTTGGATTCAAAAACTTATGGCGGATCGTGGATGTATCACTTCGGCGACAACATGGTGTCCATCGGTTTCGTCACAGGCCTCGACTATCAGAATCCGTATCTTTCACCTTTCAGCGAAATGCAGCGTTTCAAAACGCACCCCGCCATCCGTACTTTCCTCGAAGGCGGCCGCCGCGTTTCGTATGGCGCACGTGCACTGGTCGAAGGCGGATTGCAATCGCAACCTAAACTCACCTTCCCGGGCGGATTGCTGATCGGCGACACGGCAGGATTTTTGAACGTGCCGAAGATCAAAGGCAACCACCTCGCCATGAAATCAGGAATGGTAGCGGCGGAAGCGCTCATCCCATTTCTGGCGGCTGGCGGCGAAAACCGCGAATGCACGGCGTTTACCGAAGGATACAAGGCGTCATGGATGTATACCGAGCTTAAAAAAGTGCGAAACATTCGCCCCGGATTCAACTGGGGCCTATTGTTTGGCATAATTCATGCAGGGTTCCAGACGATCGGCGGGTGGATGCTGCCCTACACNNCATGTGGTGCCGCACCCTGCTGGGCGGCTGGTCGCCGATCCCGACGCTGCAGCACGGCAAGACCGACGCCCAAGCCACTGAACCCGCGTCGAAGCACAAGCCGATTGCCTATCCCAAGCCGGACGGGGTGCTGACCTTCGACCGCCTGACCTCGGTGCAGCTCTCAAACACGATGCACGAGGAAGACCAGCCGAGCCACCTCAAGTTAAAGGACCCGAGCATCCCGATCATGATCAATCTGCCCGAATATGCGGAGCCGGCACAACGCTATTGCCCCGCCGCGGTCTATGAAGTAGTGGAAGAGGCCGGAGCCAAAAAGTTCGTCATCAACGCGCAGAATTGCGTCCAC
>DJFO01000149.1:5197-7736 GCA_002432555.1 Marinagarivorans sp. UBA5870 | reverse complement strand
CCTGCGCACCGAGATCAGTGGGAGCATCGGCGTCGCCATAAGCCCGGACCAGGCGCAGGACGTCAGCACTTTGATGCGTTTTGCGGATGTGGCCATGTACCGGGCAAAAACCTGCCTGCAGGGGGTGGCAGTCTACGATTCCGCTTTCGATCCACATTCACCCAAACGGCTGGAATTAATGGGAGCTCTCGGTCGAGCAATCCGGGAAAATCAATTACTGCTGCACTTTCAGCCGAAAATCCAGTTGAGCTCCAATCGNNGGCTTCGAGGCCCTGCTGCGCTGGAACCACCCGGAGCTCGGTTTTATTCCTCCCAACGATTTTATTCCCATCGCCGAGCACTCCAATCTCATTTATCCCATGACGCTCTGGGTGCTGGAAAACGGCATAAAGCATTGCAAACATTGGCTCCAGCAGGGATTTCGCATCAGCATGGCCATGAATCTCTCGGCGCGCAACCTGCTGGACGACCGCATTGTGCTCGACCTTAAGCGGCTGCTGCGGGAGTATGACGTGCCCGGGCAATTGGTGGAGCTCGAAATCACCGAAAGCACAATTATGGCGGACCCATCGCGGGCGGAGGCGGCACTTGCCCGGATTCATCGGCTGGGCGTGCGGCTTTCGGTGGACGACTTCGGCATCGGTTATTCTTCTCTTGCTTATCTCAAACGCCTGCCGGTACAGACCCTAAAAATTGACTCCTCCTTTGTGCGCTCCATGTTGACCGACGAGCAGGACGAGATCATCGTTCACTCCACCATCAACCTCGCCCACAACCTGGGGCTGCGGGTGGTCGCCGAAGGGGTTGAATCCCCCGCGGTGTACCAGAAGCTGGTGGACCTGGGCTGCGATGACGCCCAAGGGTTTTATATGAGCAGACCCTTGCCCGCGCCGGAAGCGGAGGCGTGGCTCAAAGAGTCTGTCTGGGGGTTGGAGCGGGTATAAGCTACTTCAGCCGACTGCTTTCCTGCAGTTTTCGCACATCGAGCAGGCGCTGTTCAATCTTCGCCCGCGTCTGAAAGTCCTGCTCGTCGATCAGACGCAATGCGTTGCGCAGCTGAATTTCCGCTTTGTTGTAAATCCCCTTCAATAAAAAGTACTCGGCACGCGCCTTGTGGACATCGAGGATATGACCGGCGAGACCGTGCACTTCCGCCAGCAAATACCACACATAAGCGTTGTTCGGCTGGCGTTTGACGTGCTCGATCAGCAGGGCTTCGCACTGGGGATAACGACCTGCTTCCATGAGAATTTCCGCCAGGCGCACGTTGAGGGGGTGATTATTGGGCTGGTGTGTCAGCGCCTGCCGCAATAGGGCGATAGCCTGATCCCACTGCTGCTCCTTGACCGCTATATCGGCTTCGGCTACGGCGAGCGCGATGGGATTGGTGGTCATAGTTTTCAGTTCCGCAAGGGCGCTGCGGGCGCCGGCGAGATCGCCGCTGCCGGTGCGTGCGAGCACCAGGCCGTAGTGGGCCGTGAGTGGGGACATGGTTTGATAGCGGCCGATCTCGTCCGCGAAGCGTTTGCCCGCTCGGGTCGGACTGTTTTCAAAGTGAAATATCACCCGCGCCCGCATCAATTGATAATTCTGATCGTATTCCACGTGTTTTTGCGGGTATTTTTGCGCCCGGCCCGAAGAGTCGGCGATACGGCTTTCCGTCACCGGGTGGGTGAGCAGAAACTCCGGCACCTTGGTTCTATAACGCGTGGCCTTCAGCATCTGCTCAAACATGCCGGGCATGGCGTAGGGGTCGAAGCCGGCCACCGCCAGGGTTGACATTCCAATGCGATCCGCTTCGATTTCCATGTCCCGGCTGAACCGCAGCGCGGACTCAATCGTCGCCGCCTGGATTGCCGGGATAGCCGCAAGGCCCGCGTCACCATTGCCCGCTGCCACCACCATCAGGCTGGCGAGCAGCGCCGCCAGGCCCATGGTGTTGCTCGCCTTCTGCTGTTGCAGGCGGCGGGCATAGTGGCGCTGGCTGAGGTGCGCTAATTCGTGGGCGAGAATCGAAGCGAGTTGATGTTCATTCAACGCCGTCAAAAACGTGCCGGTGTTCACCCCGACTATGCCCCCAGGGGCGGCGAAAGCATTGAGCGTTGGGCTGTCCAAAACGATCAGCTCGAGCCGCTTGTCCGCCAGTTCGCTGTAGGTCGCGACCCGCTGCAACAGCTCCGCGAGATAGGTTTCCAGAAACGGGTCTTGGGAGGTGGGCAGACTGGCGCGATAGAGTCGCAGCAGCTCCTGGCCGAGGGCGTATTCTTCGGTTGGGGAAATTAGACCGGCGCTATTCTCCCCCAGCGAAGGCAGTTGCAGGTCGGTGGTCGCGCCGCGGCTGGAGAAACTAAGCACCTGGAGGCTGAAGAAAAAAATAACGTAAAATACCGACTTGCAAAGAGCCACGCAGCTTTAACCTTCCCATAAGACGATGCGGAAGCCGGCGCGGTCGAAGGACCCTCCGGCAGGTGTTAATCCGGTCACAGTTATTCCGGCCACAGTGAGCCCGGTCACAGTTATTCCGGTCACAGTTTTATCC
>DJFO01000149.1:0-5048 GCA_002432555.1 Marinagarivorans sp. UBA5870 | reverse complement strand
TTGAACTTGCGGGAGAGATAGATGCGCGCGGCCTGAGGTGTCCGCTACCCCTGTTGAAAGCCAAGCAGGGGCTCAACCGTCTGCAGGCGGGACAATATCTGCTGGTGCGTGCGACCGACGCGGGTTCGGTGCGAGATTTCCATTCGTTCGCCACCCTCAGCGGACATCGGCTGGTGCGCTTTGTTGAGCGAAACGGTGAGTACGAATACACCTTGCGAAAAAGTTAATGGAGCTCACTTTTGAGGCATTTTTCCCCGCGCGCGAAACCCCTCTGCAGCCCGCGTGGCTGCTGCGGTGCAGCGAAAGTCTTGGGTAGATAATTGAAATTGACCTGTGTAGAATCGGTCCCCCGTAGCCAGGCCCCTTTGCGTGGCCCTGGGCTGCAGATTTTTTTGCTAATCCTGTATGTGTAACACTTGTTAAAACTACAGCCAAGGCGAAACCTTTCTTTCTGCCAATCACCTGTGTTGCTCTGAACACATTACTTTCGTAATGAGGGAATTGTTTGTTTTTCAGGACGAAATTTGTTCTGGTGCCGGGTATTGCAGTTCAGGTCAACGCTGTTTACAAAGCTCCGGCAGCAGACCGGGCCCAAAAAGTTTTTATGTAATGATGCGCGATCCTGCGCAACGGATGAGGAGACTTGAATGCTCGAGGAAATTGATGCTCTCGAAACCCGAGAGTGGCTAGATGCTCTGGAATCGGTAATTCGTCACGGTGGTTCAGAGCGGGCCGCGTATTTGCTGGCACAACTGGCAAATGCGGCGACCCAGTCCGGTGTAAAACTGCCTTCCGCTATTATCACTCCCTATTGCAACACCATTCCTCCCAAAGAAGAAAAACAACTGCCCGGCGATATTAAACTTGAGCGGCGCATCCGCTCCTTGACTCGCTGGAACGCCATGGCCATGGTGATGCGGGCCAATGATAACGACGAAGGGCTCGGTGGCCATATTTCCACCTTTTCCTCCGCTGCGACCCTCTATGATGTGGGCTTTAACCTTTTTTTCCGCGGCAATGACGGCGAGCAGCTCGGCGACCTGGTGTTTTTCCAGGGCCACAGCTCGCCTGGAATGTACGCGCGCTCCTATCTGGAAGGGCGCCTGAGCGAAGAACAGCTCGACAATTTCCGGCGCGAGGTTGACGGCAAGGGTCTGTCCTCCTACCCGCACCCCTGGCTCATGCCGGACTACTGGCAATTTCCCACGGTATCTATGGGTCTCGGACCCATAATGGCGATCTATCAGGCGCATGTCATGCGCTACATGTCCGCCCGCGGCCTTGCGGCCCGCGGCGACCGCAAGGTTTGGGCATTTCTCGGCGACGGCGAATGTGATGAGCCGGAATCTCTCGGGGCGATTTCTTTGGCGGGCCGCGAGCAACTGGAAAATTTGATCTTTGTCATCAACTGTAATCTGCAGCGTCTGGACGGACCTGTGCGCGGTAACGGTAAGATCGTTCAAGAACTCGAAGGCGTGTTCCGCGGCGCCGGTTGGAATGTGCTCAAAGTCCTGTGGGGCAGTAAATGGGACGCGCTGCTCGCGAAAGACAAAACCGGCCTGCTGCAAAAACGCATGGATGAAGTGGTCGACGGCGAAATGCAAAATTTCAAGGCCAATGGCGGCGCCTACACCCGCGAGCATTTTTTCGGCAAATACCCGGAGCTGCTCGAGCTGGTCAAGGACATGAGCGACGAGGAGATAATGGCGCTCAATCGCGGTGGCCACGATCCGCAAAAGGTTTATGCGGCCTACGCCGCCGCGGTGGCGCACAAGGGTCAGCCGACCGTAATTCTCGCCCAGACGGTGAAAGGTTATGCCATGGGCACCTCGGGCGAATCCGCCAACGTCGCGCACTCCATTAAAAAGCTCGACCTCGACAGCTTGAAAGCCTTCCGCGACCGGTTCGAAATTCCGATCAACGACGAAGATCTGAAAAACGTTCCTTATTACCGCCCCGCGGCGGATTCCCCGGAAATGATCTACCTGCACCAGCGGCGCAAGCAATTGCAAGGCTACGTGCCGTCGCGCGTTGCGGACTTCGAGCCGCTGCAGGTACCGTCTCTCGACGCCTTCAAGGCGCTGTTGAAATCCTCCGGCGATCGAGAAATTTCGACCACTATGGCGTTCGTACGTTTTCTCTCGACCCTGGTCAAAGACAAAAACATGGGCGAGCGCGTTGTGCCCATAGTGCCCGATGAGGCGCGCACCTTCGGTATGGAGGGCATGTTCCGGCAGCTGGGCATCTATTCGTCCGAGGGCCAGAAATACACCCCGCACGACGCCAACCAGATCATGTTCTACAAGGAAGATCGCAAAGGCCAGATCCTCGAAGAGGGTATCAACGAGGCCGGCGCTATGTCCGCTTGGATCAACTGCGCCACCGCCTACAGCACTTACCGCGTGCCCATGGTGCCGTTTTATATCTACTACTCCATGTTCGGTTTCCAGCGTATCGGCGACCTCGCATGGCTGGCCGGCGATATACAGGCCCGCGGCTTTCTGATTGGCGCCACGGCCGGCCGTACGACCCTCAACGGTGAAGGTCTGCAGCATCAGGACGGCCACAGCCATATTTTGGCGAATACCATCCCGAACTGCCGAACCTATGATCCGGCCTATTCCTTCGAGCTCGCCGTCATTATTCAGGACGGCTTGAAGCGCATGTACGGGGACAAGGAAAACTGTTTTTACTACATCACCACCATGAACGAAAACTATATTCACCCGGATATGCCCGCGGGCGCCGAGGAGGGGATAGTGCGCGGTATTTACCGCCTGGTGGAGGGTAAGAAAAAAGCGAAGAAAAAAGTCCAGTTATTGGGGGCGGGCACCATTCTGCGCGAAGTGGAAGCCGCTGCGCAGTTGCTGCGGGACAACCATGGCGTGGACGCCGATGTGTGGAGCCTGACCAGCGTCAACGAACTGACCCGCGACGGTCAGAAAGCGGAGCGCTGGAATCGCCTGCATCCCGATCAGCCACCGCGCAAGGCTTACGTGACCCAGCAGTTGGAAGGACAGGAGGGGCCATTCATCGTCTCCACCGACTACATGAAAAACTTCAGCGAGCAGTTGCGCCCCTTTATCCCGGGCCGCTACTACGTGTTGGGCACCGATGGTTTTGGGCGCAGTGACACCCGCGCCAAGCTGCGCCACTTCTTTGAGGTGAACCGCTACTTCGTCGCGGTGACCGCGCTCAAGGCCCTGGCCGACGAGGGCAAAGTGCCGGTCGCGGAAGTGATCGATGCCATGAAAAAATACGGCATCGATCCCGATAAAGCCGACCCCATGACCGTTTGACAGGAGTGAGCAGCAGTGGCTATTGAAACCATTAAGGTTCCCGACATAGGCGGTGCCGAAAAAGTCGATGTGATCGAGGTTTGTGTCGCCGTCGGCGATACCATAAAAGCCGAGGATTCCCTGATTGTTCTGGAGTCCGACAAGGCGTCCATGGATATACCTTCACCCAAAGCCGGCAAGGTGGTGAAGCTGTTGATAAAAGAGGGCGATCAAGTTTCCGAAGGCGCCGCCATTTTGGAAATTGAGACAGATGCCGCCACGGCAGTAACGCCGGCCGCTGCGCCTGCAGCTGCGTCCGCAACTACTTCCGCAACTACGTCCACTCCTGCAGCCGCCGCCGCGGCACCAGCGGCCAAGCCTGCTGCGGCCGCCACCGAGACGACCGTCGCGGTGCCGGATATAGGCGGAGCGGAAAATGTTGATGTGATCGAGGTATGTGTCAAGCCGGGACAGGACGTGAAAGAAGGCGAATCGCTGATCGTGCTGGAGAGCGATAAAGCATCCATGGAAGTGCCGTCGCCCGCCACCGGTAAAGTCGTGAGCATCGCGGTGAAAGAGGGCGATAAGGTGTCCGCCGGCAGCGCCATTCTTGTATTGGCGACCGGTGCCGGCGCGGCTCAGTCCACGTTACCGCCAGCCGCGGCTGCGGCCGCTGCGCCGGCGGCCCCGGCGACTTCGGGCGCTGCGGCGACTTTGGACCTGGTGGTGCCGGATATTGGCGGCGCCGAAGGCGTGGACGTGATTGAAGTTTGCGTTAAACCGGGCCAAGAAGTGAAAGAGGGAGACTCCCTCATAGTGTTGGAAAGCGATAAAGCGTCGATGGAAGTCCCGGCCCCGGCGTCCGGCAAGATCGTCAGCCTGTCGATCAAGGAAGGTGACAAAGTCTCTAAGGGTGCCGCCATCGGGAAGTTGTTATCCGCTGCCGGCGCGGCCTCCGCGGAGAGCAAACGGTNNCCCGCCGCTTCTGCAGTCAAAACCGGCGGTAGTGTTTATGCCGGTCCGGCAGTGCGCAAGCTCGCGCGCCAGCTCGGCGTTGATCTCGCGGAAGCCAAAGCCTCCGGCCCGCGCGGGCGGATCACCAAAGACGACGTGCGCAGTTTCGTCAAGGGCGTGATGGAAAACCGCGCGAAGGGCGGCTCCGCCGCACCTGTGGTGGGGTCCGGTATTCCGCCGATTCCGGCGATGGACTTTGCCCAGTTCGGCGAAATCGAGCTCGTGAAAATGAGCAAGATCAAAAAAGTCACCGCCGCCAACATGGTCCGCAATTGGTTGAACGTGCCGCACGTAACTCAGTTCGACGATGTGGATATCACGGAATTGGAAGCCTTCCGCAAGGCAATGAAGGACGACGCGGACAAGGCGGGGGTCAAGTTAACGCCCTTGCCGTTTCTGCTGAAAGCCTGCGCCGCCGCCCTGAAAGCGGAACCTGCGTTCAACGTCTCCCTGCACGCGGACGGGGAGCACTTGGTGCAAAAGAAATACTTCCACATTGGCATGGCTGTCGATACCCCGAACGGCCTGGTGGTCCCNNGTGATTCGCAACGTGGATAAAAAGGGGCTGTTCGAGCTCGCCGCCGAGGCGACTGCTCTGGCGAAAAAAGCGCGCGACGGCAAGCTGCTGCCAAAAGAGATGCAAGGGGGCTGCTTTACCATATCCAGTCTCGGCGCTATCGGCGGCACCGGTTTTACGCCCATTGTCAACGCGCCGGAAGTGGCGATTCTCGGTGTCTCGCGGGCCGATATCAAGCC
>DJFO01000284.1:2470-4682 GCA_002432555.1 Marinagarivorans sp. UBA5870 | reverse complement strand
GCGCAAGTGAGTGCCGGCGGTGTGGTTGATCACCGCCCCGCCAATACTGACGGTGACGTGGGTTGCGGTCGGCGACTCCCGGTGCCGTACATTGAGGGCGGCGACATTTTGGCGGATTCGCTCCGCTACGTGATAGGCGCCGTCCTCGCGCGTGTCCGTGAGCACCGCGATAAATTCTTCTCCGCCGTAACGCGCCACTATGTCGCCCGGTCGTCCTAGGCTTTGCAGTAGGGCCTCGGCGACTTTCACTATGCACTCATCGCCAGCGACGTGGCCGTAGCAGTCGTTGTACAGTTTGAAGTGGTCGATATCCATGATGAGTATGGCGAGCGCTTCGTGGTTGCGCGCCGCCTGCTTCCAGGCATTTTCCGCGCGATCATCGAAGGTGCGGCGGTTAAAAAGCTTTGTGAGACTGTCGCGTTCGCTCAGCTCCACCAGGCTCTGGTTGAGACGCTGCAACTCATCGCGCATGGCCATGATGCGTTCCATTGCGCGGATCTTGGCTAAGAGAATGGTTTCGCTAACCGGTTTGATGAGATAGTCATCGCCGCCGACATCGATGCCGCGGCGCAGGTCTTCCTCTTCATTTTTCCCGGTGACGAAAATAATGGGCAGCCAGAGTTCGTCCTTAANNTTTTCGAGCCACTCCCGCATGAGTCGGGGAGTTTCGAAACCGTCGAGGCCCGGCATCTCCACGTCCATCACCACCATGTCCACGACCTTGGCGTCGAACAGCTGGAGCGCTTCTTCCCCATTGGTTGCAATGATCGGATTATGGCCGGCGTTCCTGATGTACTGGCACATGGCGTGCCGCAGGGTCGCACTGTCTTCGGCGATCAAAATATTCATGCGGGGTTGCTGCTCATCCGGTCCAAAGACTCATCAGGTCCACCGGGACTATAGCACAGGGAGGAAGTAACAGACGCCAACGCGCATCCGGCAGACGGGTGGCCGCCGGGCTTCCGGAGGTCCCATCGAGTCCCGCCAAACCTAACCCTGAAGTGGAAATTGTAGGTGGTTTTCTGTATTTTTGTCCGTCATTTTTGCAGGTCTCAGTTGTCCCTATGTCCGTTGCCCCTGATTTTGACGATATTCGCCCCTACAACGACAACGAAGTCCGTCCCACCATTGAACGCCTTCTGCGCGACAACGAATTTTTGGATACGGTCGCCCGCCTCAAGCTGCCGCGACTGAGCCGGGTGGCGCGGCCGCTCTTGCGCCCCCTGGTGCGCCGCGTGCTGGAAAAAGAAACGGCGCAGGTGAACACCATCGCACAGTTTCAGCAACGCATTGAGACCTACATGCGCAAAGTGCTGGATGAGACCCTGACGGAGCTGACCGTATCCGGCCTTGATTACCTGAAACCGGGTCGCGCCTACTGCTTTATCAGTAATCACCGCGACATTGCCATGGACCCGGCGTTCGTCAATTGGACCCTTTACCACAATGGTTTTCAGACCCTGCGAATCGCCATTGGGGACAATCTGCTGAGCAAACCTTTTGCTTCCGACCTCATGCGGCTAAACAAGAGCTTCATCGTCAATCGCTCCGCCACGGCGCCCAAGGAAAAGCTTAAAGCGGCGCGCCGGCTGTCGGCTTACATCCATCATTCGGTGGTGGAGGACAACGCGAATATCTGGATCGCCCAGCGGGAGGGGCGGGCGAAGGACGGGCTGGACAAAACCAACCCCGCGATCATCAGCATGCTCGCCATGTCCCGCAGCAAACAGGAGCCCTTTGGAGAATTTCTGACGCGCGCCAACATAGTCCCGGTTTCGATTTCTTACGAATGGGACCCTTGCGACATGGACAAGGCGCGGGAGCTGACGATTCTCAAACGCGACGGCCGCTATGAGAAGGGCGAACACGAGGACGTGCGCTCCATCGCCAAAGGCATATCGGGACACAAGGGACGCGTGCATCTGGCGTTCGGCGCTCCGCTGGCGGCCCCCATTGCGGACGTCGACGAGGCGGTTGCTGTGCTCGACCAGGCCATCCTCGCCAATTACGTCCTGCACCCGAGCAACTGCGCTGCCTTCGAAATGATCGAACGNNCCCGAAGGTGCCGGTAGGTTCCGCGGCGACTTTGTATACCGACTATGATGCCAGCGCCGCGCGGCTGCTCTTGCAGGAACGCCTCACCGCCTGTGATCCCGCCTGGCGCGAGATGCTGCTGCGCATTTATGCCAATCCCGTCTACGCCAAACTGCGC
>DJFO01000284.1:0-2416 GCA_002432555.1 Marinagarivorans sp. UBA5870 | reverse complement strand
CGTTACGGCCAAAAACTGATGATCGCCGCCATAGCCCGCAGCCTTGGCGCCATCCAGCTGGATGAGGAAGGTCGGCGCACCGGGGGCGGTCATGTCTGCGTCGTGGAAGCCGGTACGGGTACCGGAAAAACCGTCGCCTACTTACTCGCCACCCTGCCCATAGCCCGCGCCCTGGGTAAAAAAGTCGTGGTCGCCACTGCGACCGTCGCGCTGCAAGAGCAGATCGTGTTTAAGGACCTGCCCGACGTGAAACGTCACAGCGGCCTCGCCTTCGATTATGGTTTGGTGAAGGGGCGCGGGCGCTATTTGTGCCTTAGCAAACTCGACCGGATCCTGGCGGACGGCCATGAAGAATTGCTGTTCCTCTACGACGACAATCCCGGTATGTCGCCCCAAGACAAGCAGCTGTATCAGGCCATGATGGAAAAGCTGGCGGAGAACCAGTGGGACGGCGACCGCGACAGCTGGCCCGAGGAGCTGCCGCAGGCGGCCTGGAGCCGGGTGACCACCGACCACCGGCAGTGCACGGGCCGGCGCTGCAGTTTCGTTCGCCAGTGCGCGTTTTTTAAAGCGCGCGATTCCCTTGAAGAGTTGGACTGCATAGTCGCCAATCACGATTTGGTGCTGGCGGATCTCGCCCTCGGCGGCGGTGCCATTTTGCCTTCGCCACAAGACACTTTGTACGTTTTCGACGAAGCCCATCACCTGCCCGACAAAGCCGTCAACCATTTTTCCGCCCATAGCCGCGTGGTTTCCACCAGCCGTTGGCTGGGCATGACCGAGGGTCAGTGGAGCGGCGTGCTGGAACCTTTGGCGGATGCGGTTTATTTCATGCAACTGGCTTTGCCGGTCGAGAGCGCATTGAAAAGCGCTCGGTTGTTGTTGGATGGCGTGCAACCGCTGCTCGCACCCTATATGGCGGAGATGGACCGCGAGGCGCCGACACCGCGCCACCGGTTTCCCCACGGCCAGGTGCCGGCCGAGCTGGAGGCGGCGGCGCAGCAGCTGCAGACGGCTTTTGCCGAGGTGTTTCGCCTGCTGGACAAACTTTGCAGCGAGCTGAGCAAAATGCTCGAGAGCGAACATTCGCCGGTTCCCCTGGTCGATCTGGAGGCGGTTTATCCTCTCTTAGGCAGCTGGTGCGCCCGCGCCGAGGCCAACGCGGAGCTGTGGGGAAGTTTCGCTCGCAGTACACCCGACCCCCGTTGGCCAGTTGCCCGTTGGATCGCGCTCATCGAATACGAAGACACGGTGGATTTCGAGCTGGTATCCAGCCCGATCCTGGCCTCGCAGACCCTCTCCGACAACCTCTGGCAGACGTGCTGCGGCGCCGTCGCCACCTCGGCAACCCTGACGGCCCTCGGCAGCTTTGACCGGTTTCGCCTGCGGGCGGGCACTCCCGCGGACGCGGCCTATGAGGTGGTGCCGAGCCCCTTCGATTTCGCCCGCAACGGACGGTTGCGGGTACCGCGCGACGCGGTGGACGGCAATCTTGCGGAAGCTCACACCCGCAGCCTGCTGACGCTGCTGCCGCGCCTGGTGGATCCGAATCAGGGCACGCTCGTGCTTTTCGCATCGCGGCGCCAGATGTTGGAAGTGTACGAGGGCTTGCCGGCCGAGTGGCGCGAACGCATCCTGATGCAGGGGAATGAATCCAAACAAATCTTGCTGCAGACCCACCGCGGGCGATTGGATGCGGGGCGGGGCAGCGTTTTGTTCGGGCTCGCGAGTTTTGCAGAAGGGGTCGACTTGCCCGGTCGTTACTGCGAGCAGGTAGTCATCGCCAAGATACCCTTCGCCGTTCCCGACGATCCCGTGGAGGCGGCTATGGCCGAATGGATCGAGGCGCAAGGCGGCAATGCTTTTATGCAGATCGCCGTGCCGGATGCCGCCATCAAGCTGGTGCAAGCTTGCGGCCGGCTGTTGCGCACGGAAACCGACGCGGGTGTGGTCACCGTGTTAGACCGGCGCCTCGTCAGCAAACGCTACGGCAAGGTGATTCTCGACTCCCTGCCGCCTTTTCGTCAGGAGTTGCACACATGACCGATCGCCATATAGCCGTTGCGGAAATACTTTTGGACATCGAATGTGAGTTGCGCCGCGCGCGCCTCTGGCAGGATATCAGCCCAAGTCCCGCCGCGCTGGCCAGTCAAGAGCCGTTCGCCGTGGACACTTTGGAATTTCACCAGTGGCTGCAGTTCATCCTGCTGTCGCGCTTGCACCACTTGGTCGTTGAGCGCCTGCCGCTGCCGACTACCTGCGGAGTAGCGCCCATGGCGGAAGAAATATATCAGGGGCAGCTGGAAGTGATGCGGCCCCTGTTGCTCCAGCTGCAGCGGTTGGATCGCCTGCTGAGCTGACATGTCTCGCTCAGGCGAAAACTCGAGAACCTAGCCACCATCTCCTGGATCTCCGC
>DJFO01000191.1 GCA_002432555.1 Marinagarivorans sp. UBA5870 | reverse complement strand
GTCCTGGAGTTGTGTTCGATTGTTATTGGCATCGTATCGATAGGTCAGCGTCCGATCCATTCCGCCTGTGGTGTTGCGAGTAGACAATAGATTTCCGAAGCCGTCGTATCGGTTGATAATCCCCGCCCCGGCGTCGGAGGCGAAGCGTGAATGCAGCATCAAGCCTCGAAGGTCGTAATCAAAAAAGACGTCGTTGGTGGTTGTGCCGGGCACATCTTTCTTGATGAGTAAATTCGTTGGATCATAGGAATAGGTGAATATTGCGCCGTTGCGTTTCCGCTCGGTGGCGATGTTGCCGTTGAGGTCGTAGGTAAATTCAACAAAGTCCCCGGTGGTGGCGGTGTCGCCAACGTTGGGTTGCATAGCGCCTTTGGTTTTGGAGGGGTAGATGACTCGGCTCAGACGACCAAATTTGTCGTAGGTATACCGGGTCAAGTTGCCGTTGGCATCCGCGAGCGTTTCCACCTGTCCCGATACGAAGGAATATCCCTCCAGACGTCCGGTCGCATAGGGGATTACAGCCCACACTTGCCGCTTATAGGTCTTGCGGGCGTAAAGGACGGCCTCGGCCGTTCCGTACGCGTGGGTTTCCCGAGTCACCAGCTTTGGGTTGGTCGTATCGTATTCGAAACGGGTGATGCGGTCGGTCACCCCGTTCTGGGTGAGAGGAACGCAGTTTGACGGATTGGAGATCGAACTCAGGTGGGAAGCGGCGTTCATCCGGACCACCTTGCACTGGACACGGCTGCGGCTGTCGTAGGTGAACTCGGTCAACCGGGTCTGGCCATCCGTTCCCACTTTGAGTTCTTTCGACCGGCGACCGAATTGATCGTAGTAAAAGCGAGTTTCCGAGACTTGGGTAAATCCGAAATCCTCCCAATCCGATGGGGCGACTGTCTCATCCGGCCAGGAGGTTAGCTCTCCGATCGCGACGGATTGAAGGTTCCCGTCGACCGGATTGTAAATATACCGGGTCGCCATGTACTGCAGGGGGCCACCGCCGTCTGGATCCGCGGCGATAACACCGGTGATCCGGCCGCTGTGGTCGTATCGTGTTGCGGACTTGAAGTCGGCTGCGGATTGTGACGCTATCGCGTCACAGGAAAGAAGCGTGGTAACCCCCAAGGTCACCACCAGGCACCAATAATGAAAAGCATCTACGGCTGATTTCATGTTCTGATTCCCTTAGTTGCAAGCGCCTTTGGCGGNNAATAGTGTTGCCGTAGATATCGTATTCGTAACACGTGGTTTGGGTTTGATCGGTAATAGGGTCGAAAACGGATACGCTGGTCAAAAACAGGTTATCGGACTCGTAGCGAAATGTTTTCACAACCTCATCATCGGCCGCGCACGAACCGTTGAGATAGGCGCTGTTGATGCAATATCTTTCGCTCACCTTCAGCCAGATCGGGTCTTGGGCGGTGACCTTCTGGTTATTCGCATTGAAGTACTCGGCATAAAACTGCTCGTATTGGTACCGCACCTGAGGCGCAACGCCGCGCTCGTTCAGCGGCTGCGTTACCGTCGCCACCTGACCGGATTCTTCGTGGTAGGTATAAACCGTCTTATTGCCTTTCTCGTCGCTGATCCAGCGGGGTCGGTTGCACGTCTTGGGATTACCACATTCCGAATTCTGCGGGTACTCGGCATCCGTGACGGTCATTGCCGGCGTGCTTCCGTCCGTGGAGTGGGTCGTGATGCGGATAAGGTTGCCGCGGTCGTCATAGTCGTAGGCTTTGCTGTTCAGGCCGGTCACATGGAGCCGCGGCAGATTGCGGTAACTGTTATAAAACGCCGTCACGGACTCGACTGTCCTCACAAACAGCAGACCGCCCGCAATCTCCCTGAGGTATTTCACCGTTATCCCATCCGCTGCAGTGTATTGCGAGGGGTTCGGCGAGGTATCGTCGTGTTTGGGCCGGGTATAATTGGCCGTGCCGTTCATGCCGGTGGCCGTATTCACCAGCGCAGTTTCGCCAGGCACCGTGTACATGTAGCCACCCGGCATAATGGATTCATCCACCGGCTCGTTCCACTGGACATCAATTGTCAGCCATTCGGGATAGTTCTTGTAGGTATAGGTCACCGTCGGTGTGCTGCTGCCCGCCGGCTTGATGCTTTGTATTCTGGGAACAAACGCCTGACCGACCGGGTAAGCCGGTGAGCTCGAGATGCGAGCGCCCGTTTCAGTGACGTTTTTGTCGAACGACTTCAAATTAACTTCGGTTACGCGGCCAGAGGAATCTTTCGCCGTGTATTTGGTTTCGCCAAAGTAGACCGCCCGCGGCATGCCTTTGGGCCAGGTGAAACTGGCTGTGGGCCAGGCGTTGGCCAAGTTCGCGCAGGACTGACCCGCTCCCGAAGCCAAAGCGGGACAGTTTTCCGCCCTGGAAACGCAAAGAGTGGTGGGAAGGGTGCTGCATCGTTCGATCGCAGTGTTAATGCCGACAACCGAGTGGGGATTGCGACGGGACCAGAGGATGTTCTCTTCCGGCGGATTCTCAAACCAAGTATTCCCTGCACCCACGCCATAACGCTGCGTATTATCGAAGACAAAATTGTATTTGAGCTGAAAACCCGTATTGGTCTCCACGCTGTGGATGGCCACGGAATCGCCGACCATTCGGCTGACGTAAAGGGTAAAGCCGTTGGGGTACACGACTTTCTCAATAAAACCTTTGCTTCTGGCGGTGACACTGGATATACCACGCAAAAACCACGTCTGCGTGCCATCCGGCTTGGTCCACAAAAGATGCCCCGGTTTACCCGCGGGTATCACCAGCGTATGCCGTTTATCCCGCAAGGCTTCGTAGGTGTAATCGCCGCCGTTCGAAAAAAAGTAACCGCGTGCGAAACCCCCGGCCATCACTTTGAAATCCTGCGACCCCAAATGATCGTGCACGCGCATTACCCAAATCCCGATGTCGGTATCTCGAAAATGGTCGTTGGGGCTGAATTGACTGAAGGCGTCCAGATTGCGGTACCGTGTTCCCTCGGCGTCGGAAAATATCTTGGTGTAGACGGCGGAGCCGAAATACCGATCGTAGATGCCAACGGAGGCCCCGTCTGCCGTCCGCTGAATAAAATTGCTGGTATAACTCGCGACTTTATGACTCAAGCCGCGCTCGCCGCCAANNGCCAATGGCCAAGGTGTCGATTTCGACCACCACTTGGCCGGAGGTCGCGTTGACGCCCATGCGATCTATGACTTGATATTCGGGCGGCGGCAGTTGCTGGGCGGATACGGGCCGCGCCAAATGGCATATAGAAAGCAGGATAAACACGAATCGCAAAATCGGCGGCAATATTTTTGAGTTTTTCACGATCATCCCTCCTTAGAAATTAGACTTTGCGCTGCAGACATTGCTTTGATTGCAGGCCTTTACCCAACTGCAGGTCGCGCCACTTTGATCTATGACAAACGAATTGCTGGAAGTCTGACGCTCCGGATTTGTCGATGCCGTCGAACGCACGATGAAATAGGTGGCGGAACCGGTCCATTGCGCTCTATAGACATTCGGCGCTATCAGCGAGCAGCTCAACCCGGTGGGCGCTGGCGGTGCTGGCGGAAGAACTGGATCGTCCTGCGCCTGACCGACGGATGTCTGTGTCCGATTTCCCGCGGCATCGTAGTCGTAGTCTCGATTACCGTTGGTGCCGTCCTTGACAAACGTCACCCGCCCCTGAGCGTCATATTGATATTCAATGACAACCTCTGCTGAGGCAGCGATAGCGGGCACCAAGGCCGTCATGGGGAGCAGAATGCAGGCAATAAATTTTGGAGTGTTCATGGGTTCCGTCCCCCCTTTCGAAACGGCGGCAATTGATGTCTGATGCGCTCAGACCATTTTTAATAGACGCGTACAAAATCCTGGACAAACGATGATTTGAGCGAGGGACTCCGTCGTCTGGTTGGACTATTCATCTGGATCGCTGATCGTAAACGTGGGCTTGCCACCTGTTGATTCGAAGATGGAGATGACTTGCGTCGGGAATGGAACTTGGTGGACACGCAGGACATCTTTCTTTTGCTTGGGACGCAATCCGACGAAATTCCGCTCTCAGCGAAACGTGGCGCGATAATGAGACCACACATGTTGCCGTTTTGCAATTGCCCTTGCATGGTCTAGCGCGGATTTCAGACCAGGGGTGATTGAAAGCCGAAGCGCCTCGGATCGACAACTCGCCACCCCTGTTAATCTTGACCGCGACAGGGGCGTTGCAGCCGGCGGCAGGCGCGAAAATCTCCTGCTCGATGTAGTCGNNTCGGCATCGCTTGATCGCCGTGGACACAAATCCGCATTTTCTCAAGCGATGTCAAACTGAGTGGATCCTTCTACCAATCTGCGATGCAATATTTTTGCAACGCGAGGCATTTTTTTCTTGAAGGTACGTATTGACGGCGACAAAATCCCCCGATACGTCATCCACCGGAACTCCGTAGATTCGAGTGAACTTTTACCGAAAATTATTAGAGAAAGGCGCAGCTTGGACAAATGGTTGTCAGAGCTTGAGCATAAAGATCAACGATGACACTCTCGCTATTCGGTTTTATTCGGATCGCGGGTGAAACGGCAACTACTACCTCTATATGTCTTTCCGCAAGCGGTGGGCGGAAGGGTGGACCGCCAGAATTGACGACCTTAACTGCAACTGCGGGCTACACGAGCCATGGGGGCATGGTATTGGTCAGCTGCTGGTTAGTCTGGCCGTTCAGTGCGTCAAATTGCGATTTGATGGCTTGACCGAACCTGTAACGGTGACTGGCGAAGCTCTACCTGATAAAGGCAGCTCTCCNNTCTCCGGAAGAGACCGCGAAGATTCGTGCAAAAAACTATAACTTCTGGCAGCACGCAGGGCTGATGATCGAGGACCTCGATGCGGAGCGTTCCTCAATGGCCTGTTCTCTTTCAGAATTTGTACCGCGCGATAAGGGGAATGTTTCGGAGGCGAGAGGGTCAGGTAGAACCTACCCCACTGCCTTGTTAATAACAAGACCTGATCCCGCCGTTCCGCTGAAGCAAATCGGGTCGAGGAGTTCGTGAAGGCCAACTCAACTTCTAGGGGAGCTGGCAGAGAATTAGGTTCATAGAGTAAACAGAATATGAGCGGTGCGTTTTGCTTCGAAAATATCGACTATTCCGTTAGCAATGTCAGGTTTGGCAATTTGCTAAGATGG
>DJFO01000058.1 GCA_002432555.1 Marinagarivorans sp. UBA5870 | reverse complement strand
ATAGGGCTCCAGCCCCTTCAGCGTTTCCTTCTTCACCGCGCCGGTGAAGAATTTGCCTTCCAGCGCATAGAGTTCGCGGGCGATATTGTTTTCGTGGTGAAAGTCGCCCTCATTGAAGACCTGCGTGAAGATCTCTTCGGTCAGGATATGCTGGATCAGCATCTCACGGACATCGGGCTCGGCCAGCGTGGGATTGATCGTTTCCTTGCAGGTTTCCAGAAATTTCTGTGCCGCCGCCTTGAANNCGGCGTCGATGCGGGCGCGCAGCGCGTCCAGCACGCGCGGCAGATAGGTCTTGAACTCCTCGACCGCCTTGCGGAACTCGCGGATCTCGGCACGCTCATAGGCAAAGAACAGATTGAGCAGCTTCAACAGCGCGTCATTATCCGTCATCGAGCAGCGGAACACCTCCTGCCGATCCTGGATCAGCACGGCGGTTTCGGAATTCTCGAAGATGATGTTGTCTTGCGGATAGCCCTTGGCGAGCTTCTTGCGGATCTCGACGTCGAGGTCGTCACTGGTATCCTTGGCTTCCCAATAGCCGAAGGGAAGGCCGATCGAATGAAAGATCGTGCCATCGGGCCGGATGCGCGATTTTTGAACCGAGGCAAATTCGTATTGCGCGGCAAACTGCCAGTTGAGCTGGCGCGCCCACGTCTTCAATAGGTCCTTGAAGGCCTCTGAGATGACGTCTTCGGTCACCGAGCCAGAGAATTTCCGCAAGCGGTCGATTTCGTTTAGATATTGGTTGATCAGCTGCTGGCTCATGAGGTCCCCCTGGCCGCAACGTAACCGCACAACGCAGCTTTTGGTAGCGTTTTGATCAAGCTGCTGCGAGGCTTTAAGGAGCTGAACTTGTAAGCCATTAAGGTCGCGCGATGGAGCGCCCGAGGAACAAACCCTGTCAACGCGACGCAGGCAGGGTTGCTGATACCCTCGTGGCAGTTGAGGCAGGGATGTTGTGCCCGATAACATGAAGGTCTCTGTTGAAAGGCGTCCCAACCGAACATGAATACAGCTTGTGCTTGCACCACGCTTAAGCCATCTATTGATAGCGAGCGAGACATCTATCCCGCCGAAGATGTTTCACTTGGATACGTGAGGTTCACCACTTTACGTCTAGCTGATGCTACCCATAAGGAAGAAACCAGAAAATGAAGAAAGTCTTTCTCTCTCTGTCGTATGTAGATGCCGAGTTCGTAAGACGGGTGCACTCGCGTCTGCCCAAAGGGCTAGCCTACTTCTACGAGCGTAGCTTTGAGAATGGCGAATTACTGCTCGACGCGATGGAAAGAGCAGTTCCCCAGGGTGAGGTTTTTGTCTTTTTCGCCTCACCAAGTGCATTGGCGTCGCCTTGGGTCGGCTTCGAATTGGATGCTGCCAGAGTAAGGCACATTGTGGATCAGGGACACAGGATTTTAGTTTTTCCGACGGATCCAAATGTCACGCACAGCAGCCTTCCGGCTTGGATGAGATCTTATTGGGTCTCAAAGGCTGGCATGACGCCGCAAGACATTGCTCGCTATATCACTCAAACACTGCTCGATCATGAGTTTGGTGGTTCGCATGGTGTCGCCAAAGTGGTAGGTCGGGGGGTTGCCCAGGATCGCTTTGAGCAAATCATCGCCGATCATTTTGTTAGGAAGCAAAAATCACCTACATTTTATGTTATAGGTGGGTTTAGAGGTATAGGTCGCAGGACGTTCGCGTCATATTTTATGAGGCAATCACTGGAGGCTGAAGCAAATCTTCGATTTGGCCCCACGTTCATACTTCCGCAAGAGGCGGAGCTCGTTGATTTATACTCTGCAATCCGAGCAGAAATTAGTCCATTCAATACGTTGGATACAGCTAAAGCAGATCTGAATGCTTTCCGAAGCGCAGAGCTCGATGAGCAAATTTCAGAGATTTATCGTCAACTGAATCATTTCTTTGGATTGAAACAGGCTGTCACAATCGTGTCTGCGGGAGGTTTTTTCGAGGACAGAGGCCAGCCTAAAGAATGGGTGGCTCCACTTATGGCGAGCGCTCCAGATGATGCGACGGTGTTCATCATCAGCAACAGACTCTTTGAAGCTGATTTTGTCGATCAAACGGGCAGCATCGTCCAGATGCGATTGGAGGAGTTGAGCGATAAAAACATTGAGACCCTGATGGTTTTTACAGCTTCCCGTTTAGGTATCGAGAACTTCGTTCCCCCCNNACGCTGCAGTTCGTTTGATAGGGATGAAAGGAAGTCATATTGTTGAGCGCGACCCGGCTCAAATTTTCAACATCCAGAACACAATTCTTGGTGAGGTTGTCCAGTCTCAAAATTTCACAGCGATGGAATTAAGTATACTTCAGATCCTAGGATGGGTTCCAAGTCTACAAGCCGCAATTTTGGAAAAGGTTGTAGTTGGAGATACAGTCAATGATATCGATTTTATAGCAGATATAAATTCTCTGCTGATGTCTTGCCTAATAACTTTTGACGGGCGAAGCTATTCCATAGCTCCGGCAATTAGGAGTATATTCAGACGTTTCAATCCCGCTCCCCAAATGCTGATTCAACGATTTTCAAGTGTTTTGCGTGAGGAGTGGAAAAGCTCCAACGAACGTGGAGAGTTTAGCTCAGAGATCTTCGAAGCTTATCTATTCATGCATGCGATTGAAGGAAGCGCATTACCAAAAGAGCTTAGGGACCTGATAACACCAGGCACTCTTTCAGAGCTAATCCGGGAGGCGTATGCTCGCGGAAAGGATGATGAGGATCAGGATGCGCTAAAGAAAGTAGTGCTGTGGGGTTNNCTGTAGTTCGCTCTCATATTCGGCTTGGTTCATATAGAGATGCGATGAACATGATACAACAGATGAATGATCAGGGTTTCCGATCTGCTATTTTTCTGAAGGGTTACTATTTTAGACGCCGAGAGAATTATAAAGAGGCCATTCCCCTTCTGAAGGACGCAATACAGGAGAGAAAATACTATCGATCAGCTGTTCATGAGCTTGCTCTTTGCTTCAAAAGAACGGGAGCTCTGGATCAGTTGAAAAACCTCTTGGATGATCACGGCAAAGTTGTCGGCGACAGCGCGATGTTCGCAGATTTCCAGATCGGCATTGAACTTGCTCGAGGAAATCTTGCTGCCGCTGAGACCGCTATCGAAGCACTGCGTAAAATGCCTGAAGACGAAGGGAAGTCTGATCTCCGGCTGGCGCAACTGTTGATTAAAAAGCAACAGTTTGGTCCGGCTATCTCGTTGTTGAGCAAGGTGCTTGAGCGAGATCGACGGTCGACATTCCATGCACGCTGCCTACGGGCAGTTTCGGCAGCAAAGGCAGGTGACTTTGAACTTGCTTACCGAGATGTATCTTTTCTGAAGGGGCTGCCAGGGAGGAGTGGCGCTGTGCTTCGTATCGACGCAGCCGTATTAGCTGAGCAGGGCCAGCTCGAAGCTGCGGAGCGACGTTTGGACGAAATCACCAATCCGGGGCCCCCTGATGTGTTGCAGCGCGCCCGGATCAAGGAGCTCAAAGCCAATAGACCTGAGACGTCGTTTACAGACCGTAAGAGGCTTCTTGAGGAGGTGAACGAGATCAGAGCACAGCATCGAATCTTCCTGGAGTATGATCTTGATTAAGACGCGCCACGTTTGAGGCGCATTTCCAAGCGCGGGTATGTATCTTCGGTAAGAGTTTGAGTTGCCGCTATGAGAACGCCCGCGCCGTTCAAAGCGCGACCAGCCCCCGCGGAAAGGTGGCTGAGTGGTCGAAAGCACCGCACTCGAAATGCGGCATAGGGGCAACTCTATCG
>DJFO01000331.1 GCA_002432555.1 Marinagarivorans sp. UBA5870 | reverse complement strand
TTTCCCCTGCTGCAACCGGGTGAGGCGAGTTTCGATCGGGCGGAGCGCCTCACCTTGATCCGCGACTCCCGCGGTTACGCATTGGATACTTCAGACGGACTGCGCTATCGATTTGAGTTAGCCGACAGCCAGGGAAAACGCCATCTGCTGCGAGCGATCAGCCATAAATCCACAGGGGTCCGGATCAGCTTCGAATACGATGGGGAGCATCGCCTGAGGCAGATCATTGATAGCGCCGGGCGGTTTATCCGGTTGGAATACAATACTGAGGGTCTGCTGCGTAAGATTTACCTTCCGCACCCCGCTACCCACCGGGTGGAAGAGTGGTTTTGCGCAGTGGAATACCACTACAGCGACGGGCAGTTGGTAGGAGTGGACGATGCAATGAAGCAGCGTATCAGTTACACCTACCAGGACCGGTTGCTGGTCAAAGAAACTTACCGAAACGGGCTCAGTTTCTACTTCCGTTTTGATGGCCGCGACCAAGGGGCCCGCTGTGTTGAAACCTGGGGTGACAAAAATCTTTATCGAAGGAGCATCCGCTACGATCTTTCGCAGAATATTACCCAGGTGACAGATTCGCTCGGCTATGTCACGTGTTATCACCACGACGGCGTTTTACCACACCGCATAATTGATCCTCGCAATAATGAAGAAAGCATCGAATATAACCGATACTCTCAGGTGGTTTGTACGACCAACGCCCTTGGTTTCAAAACTTTCTACGAATACGACGAAGCGGGCAACAACACTAAAATCGTGCAAGCTGACAGCTCAACGATCGGCCGCGTGTACGATCAAAACAATAATCTGGTGGAATTCGAGGACCCCGCAGGCGGCAAGAGGAAATTCCGCTATAACAATCACAACCGACTAGTGGCGGAGACGGACCCATTGGGCAGCGTCACGACCTATGCCTACGACGATATATCGTTGGTGGCGATAGTCGACGGCAAGAAAAATGAATACCGGCTGGATTACGACCAACATCTCAATCTGCGCAGCATCACCGATGACAAAGGCGCAGGCATCCAATGGGAATATGACGCGCTGGGAAATCCGGTGGCGGCAACCGATGTTCGCGGCAACAAACGGAGATTCAGCCACGACATACTGGGCAGGGTGGTCGAGATCAGCGAGCCGGACGGGAACCTACGCCAGATGGAATACGACCCCTACGGCAATTTGCTGCGCGTTCGCGATAAATACACTGACGTGCAGTACCAATACCAGGGGTTGGGGCGTTTGGCGTTGCGCAGCCAGGATGGCCATGCACAGGAGTTTTTTTATGACACCGAAGAGCGGTTGACGGCGATCTCGAACGAACAAGGTAGATTCTTCAAGTTCGAGCTGGATGCCATGGGTGATGTCACTTCCGAGTCGGGCTTTGACGGCCTGACGCGTCGCTATTTGCGCGATGCTCTCGGCCAAGTGCGGCGAGTGCAGCGTCCAGCAGGACGTCATTCCAGTTACGCTTATGATCCAGTGGGGCGGGTCATCGAGATCCTGCATCACAATGGAGACCGCGAAAAATTCGAATTCCGGCCTGATGGAGCTTTGCTCAAAGTCAGCAATAACCTGAGCGCGATAGAGTTTCAGCGAGACCTGCTCGGGCGAGTCACCAAGGAGAGCCGCGGAGATTTTTGGGTCGCTTCGGAATATGACGTGCTCGGTTATCGTACAAGTGTGACCTCCTCTCTCGGCTATCTCCAGCGGATTGAATGGGATTCCCGCGGCAAAGTCACCTCGGTAACTGCCGGTATCGAGAAAGGATTTACCACGCGCTTTGCGCGAGACGATTCCGGTCTGGAACTGGAGCGGTCGATGCCGGGAGGGTTGCAGAGTCGATGGCAGCGCGACAAGCTCGGTCGCCCCTTGAAGCATCAGATCGCGACTGCTGAAAATGTCTGCGCCGCAAAAACATATATGTGGGGGGTGGCAGATCGTTTATCGAAGGTCGTCGATGCGCTGGGACGAGAGACCCTGTTTCACCACGATGTTCTCGGCAACCTCACCGCCGCGCGCTACAGCGAAAATAGTCTGGAACTGCGATTGCCAGACGCGGTTGGCAACCTGTATCGGACGGAAGGGAGAAACGACCGGGAGTATGGGCCGGGCGGCCAGCTGTTGGCCAAGCGGGACAAGCAGGGTTCAACACGTTACCAATACGACGCCGAAGGTAATCTGATCGCGAAAATCGAACCCGGCGACCGAGTATGGCGTTATGAATGGAATAGCGGAGGAAGCCTCCAGTCCGTGGTCCGCCCTGACGGAGGCAAGGTTCTTTTTGAATATGACCCACTCGGGCGGAGGATCAGCAAGAGCTTTGCGGGGAAAGTTACCCGTTGGATTTGGGATGGCAATAACCCGCTGCACGAGTGGGTGGAACCCTCCGACCCCACCAGCCTGCAGCGACCGGCCGCCGAATCACCTCTGGTGGTTCCGCCCGGCGGCGACTCGGTTCCGGCCACTTGGGTATTTGATCCGGAGTCTTTCTCGCCCATGGGAAAATTGGTTGGCGACCAGTATTTTCCGATCGTTGCCGATTACCTCGGCATACCGCTCGCCATGTTTGATCCAAGCGGGGAAAAAGTTTGGTCTGCTGACCTGGGCATCACCGGCCAGCTGCGAAACCTTCAGGGCGAACGCCGTATCTGCCCTTTCCGGTGGCCCGGACAATACGAAGATGAAGAAACGGGGCTCTATTACAATCGCTTCCGCTATTACGACCCCGACGCCGGGCAATATGTGAGTCAGGATCCTATAGGTCTGTTGGGCGGTTTACGCTTTTATGCCTATGTGGCCGATACCAATATCCAGGCCGACATATTCGGTTTGAAGTGTACCCACCACGCGAGCAATCCTAAACAAGCCCACGCTGCCATCAAGGATAAGTGGGGGCACACGATGAATCGCAACGACATGCGGGAATTGCAAAGTGCCATCGACCATATTAAAACGCGCAACAGGTCGCGCTACCCGGACAAGGACGGTTCACCCTATAAAAATTCACACGAGATGGATACACCGACAGAGCGGTCGCAACGGCTGGACACGGGTGGATCTTATGAGGAGTGGACGGTGAAAACCCCGGGACTCGGAAACCGCGGCGAACGGCGGATCGTCATAGATCGGGCGAGAAACAAGGCGTACTATACCCATGACCATTACAAGAACTTTATCGAGTTGGATCTGGCAGGCTGGAATTAGGTAACAGCATGAAAACGCTTCAAATCGACTTTGGCTCAGTTGTTACCCTTGCCGACATGCATGCGCTTCTCAAGGCGACATTTGGTTTCCCCGAATTCTATGGAAACAACGTCAATGCGCTGATCGATTGCCTGTCGGACCTTCGATATCCTGAATACGGCATGAGCAAGTTCCATTTGGATTCTCTGGACGATGTGCTCCTGTTGGAAATAAAAAATTTGCCCAACAGGGATCCCCTGATCATCAATCATTTTTTAACGGCTATACAGGGCGTCCACGATAAAAATCTCTATGCAGACAGAACACCCAGCATTCATTTGATCCTTCTTTGAGGGAATGAGCGGGCCGTGATCGCGCCAGCACCTGTGTGACTGGCGAGCAAGACGCTTCTCTATGTTGCGGTGAGACCCGGTACTTCAATAGGTCGGAAAAAGGCGGAATGGCAATGCAAAAAGCATATTTCGTTTACCAAGATCCGCAGTCCGCCAGTCGTCAAAGCGACGGTGTGGAGTTTTGCTTCATACCCGACCTGCGCGACGATCACATTTATTTTTACTGCAGCGAATATTCCGTTTTCTGGCGCGAGATTGCCGAGGTCGGCGATTTCAACGAGGTCTTCAACTATAAACCAAAAAAGGAAATCCGGCCGGCCACCCTCAAGGAGATCTGCGAAAAGGGGCTGGCCGCTTATGTCAGTACAGTAAAGGAATACAACATCGAAGCCGGAAATCTTAAGGGCATTACCTACATTCATTTGTAAAAGCCGCACAGACGACGGTTTGCATCTCTTCGTCTGATCGATCTGAGCGGGTCATACCGCCGCCGCGAGACAAGGGAGATTGGGCATGCTACCCATAGTCAAACATTTCGACCCCATCATGGGAGTTGATATCCATATAGTCACGATCCCGCCGGTGGGTCCGGTTCCCATTCCCCACCCGCACATCAGTCTGGTGATCGACCCGATGGACTACGTGCCCATCATGGGCGCGACCGTGCTGGTGGGCGGTATTCCGCGCGGCACCGCGGGCACGGCCGGCAAGGTGATTCCGCACATTCCCATGGGCGGCCCCTTCGTTAAACCGCCGGGCAACGAAGATGAGATTTTTATGGGCAGCGCCACGGTGCTCGCCGACGACTCGCCCTTGAGTTTCACGGCGTT
>DJFO01000367.1 GCA_002432555.1 Marinagarivorans sp. UBA5870 | reverse complement strand
GTTCAAAGGCTGAGGTGATAGAAAATGGCAAAGACATCCATGATCAATCGCGACGTTAAGCGCGCGAAATTGGCCAAAAAGCATGCCGAACAGCGTGCGACCTTGAAGGCCATCATCGCCAGCCCGTCGTCGAACGATGAACAGGTTTGGGAAGCGACAATCAAGTTGCAGAGATTACCGCGTGATTCCAGCCCTTCGCGGCAACAGCGCCGCTGCCGTCTCACGGGACGTCCGCACGGTGTATATCGCAAGTTCGGCTTGTCACGTAACAAGCTGCGCGAAGCTGCCATGCGGGGCGATGTGCCCGGCTTGGTCAAGGCCAGCTGGTAATTACGGAGTTTAGGAGCAGATATCTATGAGTATGCAAGATCCATTGGCCGATATGCTGACCCGCGTGCGCAACGCGCAAATGATCGGCAAAACTTCCGTTGTCATGCCCGCTTCCAAGCTGAAATCCAGCGTGGCGAAGGTGTTGCAAGATGAAGGTTACATCNNATCGAACTGAAATATTTCGAAGGCAAACCGGTAATCGCTCAGCTGGACCGTGTTAGCCGTCCCGGGTTGCGCAATTACGTCAACAAGAAGGACCTGCCTTCCGTCAGGGGCGGTCTGGGTATCGCCATAGTATCCACTAGCAAGGGTGTTATGACCGACCGAGCTGCGCGTGCAGCCGGTGTCGGCGGCGAAGTCCTTTGCACCGTATTTTGATGTTTTAGAATCAGTGGGAATTTGTCATGTCACGTGTTGCAAAGAATCCAGTTGAATTGCCTTCCGGCGTCGACGTTGTGATCAACGGACAGAACCTGACCGTCAAGGGCAGCAAAGGTTCGTTGGAAATGGTCGTACACAGCAGTGTGTCTGTACAGAAAGAAGAGAATGTGCTGACCTTTGCCGCGCGCGATGGTGCCAAAGTCTCGCGCGCCCAGGCGGGTACTACACGCGCTCTGGTCAACAATATGGTTACCGGAGTCACCAAGGGTTTCGAGAGAAAACTGCAGCTGGTAGGCGTGGGTTACAAGGCGAAAGCCGCTGGTAACACACTCAACCTGTCGCTCGGCTTTTCCCACCCGGTTGACTATCAGGTGCCCGCAGGTGTCGTCGTGGAAACCCCGACGCAAACTGAAATCGTCTTGAAGAGTTCCAACAAGCAGTTGTTGGGGCAGGTCGCTTCCGAAATTCGGGCGTTCCGTCCGCCAGAGCCGTACAAGGGCAAAGGTGTGCGTTATGCCAATGAAACGGTTCTGCGTAAAGAAGCGAAGAAGAAATAGGAACTAGTGTATGTCCGACAAAAAAATTTCCCGTTTACGTCGCGCACGTCGTTCACGTGCGAAAATGCGCGAGCTTGGTACGGTGCGCTTGTGCATCAACCGCACTCCGCGACATATGTACGCCCAGATCATTGGCGCTGAAGGTGACAAGGTCATCGCATCCGCGTCTACCTTGGACAAGGATCTGCGCGGTGACAAAACCGGCAACGTCGATGCCGCCAAAGCCGTTGGTAAACTCATTGCCGACCGCGCCAAGGCCGCCGGTGTTGAGAGCGTCGCTTTCGATCGCAGTGGTTTCAAATATCATGGCCGCGTGAAAGCGTTGGCTGATGCAGCCCGTGAGGCCGGATTACAATTTTAAAGGTTTAGATTATGTCGATGAATGATAAAGAACGAGGCAGCGCGGAAGGTTTACAAGAAAAACTGGTTCAAGTGAACCGAGTTGCCAAAACCGTTAAAGGCGGTCGTATCTTCGCCTTCACGGCCTTGACCGTCGTTGGTGACGGTAACGGTCGAGCGGGTTTTGGCCGCGGCAAAGCGCGCGAAGTTCCGGTTGCGATTCAGAAAGCAATGGAAGCCGCTCGACGTAATATGATTAATGTAGATCTGAAAGGCGACACCATCCATTATCCGACCCGCGGTCGGCACGGCGCTTCCAAAGTGTATATGCAGCCCGCGTCACAAGGTACGGGTGTCATTGCCGGTGGTGCAATGCGCGCGGTGCTCGAAATCGCTGGTGTGCAGAACGTATTGGCTAAATGTTACGGATCAACCAATCCGGTGAATGTGGTACGGGCGACTTTCAACGCGCTCGGCGCTATGCAGTCACCGGAGTCGGTCGCTGCCAAACGCGGCAAATCCGTCGAAGATATCACCGGCTGAGTCGCCGATTGTTAGCTATTGAGTGGATACGAATACCATGGCAAATAAAACCGTTAAAATTACCCAGGTAAAAAGCGCCTTTGGCCGGTTGAAGAACCATCGCGCCTGCGTTACCGGACTGGGTCTGCGTCGTATTGGTCACACTGTCGAAGTGCTGGATACTCCCTCCAACCGCGGCATGATCAATAAGATTTCCTACATGCTTAAGATTGAGGACTGATGACATGCATCTGAATACTCTAAGTCCTGCTCCCGGTGCTAAAACCGCGCGTAAGCGCGTCGGACGCGGCATAGGTTCCGGTTTAGGTAAAACCTGTGGTCGCGGCCATAAAGGTCAGCGCGCCCGTAAGAGCGGTAATGTGCGCCCCGGTTTCGAAGGCGGTCAGATGCCTTTGCAGAAGCGTCTGCCGAAATACGGTTTCACCAGTCGCGTCAGCCTGTCTGCCGCGGAAGTTCGTTTGGTCGAACTGAATAACATTGATGCTGAATTCATCGATTTGGAGGCCCTTAGAGCCGCCAATGTGATCGGCCACAATGTCAAAAGCGTAAAAATCTTCCTTTCCGGCGAAATTAAAAAAGCTGTCACCGTTAAAGGTTTGGCGGTGAGCAAAGGCGCTCGAGCGGCCATCGAGGCCAGCGGCGGAAAAATCGAAGACTAAGAGAGGCTTGCATGCCAGCGCCGAGCGCATTGTCACTGACGAACCAAAAAGGATTGGGCGAACTCTGGGTTCGCCTTAAATTTCTCTTTTTGGCCATCCTGGTTTACCGGGTAGGTACTCACATCCCTGTTCCGGGCATCGATCCCGGTCAGGTTCAGGCGTTATTCGATCAAAACGAAGGCACCTTCCTCGGTATGCTGAATATGTTCTCGGGCGGTGCCTGGGAGCGCATGAGTATTTTGTCGTTGGGGATCATGCCCTATATTTCCGCGTCCATCATCATGCAGATGATGACCGCGGTAACGCCGTCGCTTGAAGCGATCAAAAAAGAAGGCGAGGCGGGTCGGCGCAAGATTAACCAGTACACCCGTTATTTGACTGTGGTACTGGCGCTGGTGCAGGGCGTCATCATGGTTGCGGGTATGGTGGGTCAGGGCATGGCTCTGTCCGGCTTCCCTGTAGTCAGCTTTTATATAGTTGCGGTTTCATCGGTGGTGACCGGTGCGATTTTCATGATGTGGTTGGGTGAGCAGATCACCGAGCGCGNNCATCGGCAATGGTATTTCCATGCTGATCTTCGCGGGTATAGTCGCCGGCTTGCCCGGTGCTTTTGCTACCGTGATAGAAAGTACCCGTCAGGGGAACCTGCATCCGATCATGTTGCTGGTTATCCTGGTCGGCGTGGTGGCGATTATTTGGTTTGTCGTACGCATGGAGCGCGGCCAGCGCCGCATCACCATTAACTACGCCAAGCGCCAGCAAGGCCGTCACGGTTACGCTCAACAGACCAGCCATCTGCCCTTGAAGATCAACATGGCCGGGGTGATTCCGGTGATCTTCGCGAGCAGTTTGCTGCTGTTTCCAACCTCGATCGCCCAGTGGTTCGGACAGTCCAGCGAAGGCACAATGAGTGAAATCATGCAGGACGTAGCCCTCGCCATTGGCCCGGGCCAGCCGCTCAACTTTCTGGTTTTCGGTGGTTTGATCATATTGTTCTGTTTCGTCTATACCGCCATGGTGTACAACCCCAAGGAAGTAGCGGACAACCTGAAAAAAGGCGGCGCTTATATTCCGGGCATTCGTCCGGGAGATCAGTCCGCCAAATACATAGATACAGTGCTTACGCGTTTGACCTTGATCGGTGCGCTCTATATTGCGGCTGTCGCTCTTCTGCCGCAGTTTCTGGTCGCCTACACCGGGATTCCGGTTTACTTGGGCGGCACCTCGCTGTTGATCGTGGTGGTGGTTGTGATGGACTTCATGTCACAGGTGCAGTCGCATCTCATGTCACACCAGTACGAGTCTGTATTGAAGAAAGCTAACTTAAAAGGTTACGGCAGCGGTAACACGCGCTAATTGTCTGAGGTCAATATCATGAAAGTACGAGCATCCGTTAAGAAAGTCTGCAGAAACTGCAAAATCGTGCGTCGCAAAGGCGTACTGCGCGTTATCTGCGAAGTCACACCGAAACACAAACAACGTCAAGGTTGATTTTGTGGGGCGGAGGGTTCCGCCCGTCAGGGACGACAGCCAGGGGGTACTAACTGTCGTGGGGTAGGTAACTGCCCCGCTATTGAATTCCGGTGGTTTAACAGGTATTATCCCGCGCCCTTGAATAGGGGGTTCGCGGAGATACTTTTTTATCGCCGTTAGTGCCGCAGAATAAAAGTTATTGGAGTAATCCGAATGGCCCGTATTGCTGGTGTCAACATACCAGATCACAAACACACTGTTATTTCCCTGACTTACGTTTACGGGATTGGGCGTACCCGCGCGCAGGCGATCTGCGCTGCTGCTGGTATCGCCGAAGTCGCAAAGGTGAGTTCGCTGAGCGAAGAGCAGTTGGAATCGATTCGTACCGAAGTAGCAAAGTACACCGTCGAAGGTGATTTGCGTCGGGAAGTTTCCATGAGTATCAAACGTCTGATGGACTTGGGGTGTTACCGGGGCCTGCGGCATCGTCGCAACCTGCCGGTGCGCGGTCAGCGTACCAAGACCAACGCGCGTACCCGCAAGGGTCCCAAGCGCACCNNGGCTAAGCCTGCAAAAGCAGCCCCGCGGAAAAAGGTCAAAAAGACCGTCGTGGACGGCGTGGCCCATATTCACGCCTCATTCAATAATACAATCGTTACCATTACCGACCGGCAGGGCAACACCCTCAGCTGGGCCACCTCTGGTGGTTCCGGTTTCCGCGGTTCCCGTAAAAGTACGCCGTTTGCCGCTCAGGTGGCAGCAGAGCGCGCCGGTCAGGCAGCGCTGGAGTTCGGCTTGAAGAACCTGGACGTAGAAGTCAAAGGTCCCGGTCCCGGCCGTGAATCCGCGGTCCGTGCGCTGAACAATGTCGGCTACAAAATCACTAATATCACTGACGTCACGCCGATTCCACATAACGGTTGTCGTCCGCCCAAGAAGCGTCGAGTGTAGGAGGCAGGATTATGGCTCGTTATATTGGACCTACATGTAAACTGGCGCGTCGCGAAGGCACTGACCTGTTTTTGAAGAGCGGCGTGCGCCCTCTGGATTCCAAATGTAAAGTCGATACCGGTCCCGGCCAGCACGGCCAGCGTCGCGGTCGTCTTTCCGACTACGGCGTACAGCATCGGGAGAAACAAAAAGTCCGACGCATGTACGGCATCTTGGAGAAACAATTTAAAAATTATTACACCGAGGCCGCTCGTCGTCGTGGCGCCACCGGTGAGAACCTGTTGCAATTGCTCGAATGCCGCCTGGACAACGTGGTTTATCGCATGGGGTTTGGTGTGACCCGCGCGGAATCCCGTCAGCTGGTGTCACATAAAGCGATTTTGGTTAATGGCAAAACCTTGAACATCCCGTCCTATCAAGTGCGGGTTGGCGACGTGATCGCTGTGCGCGAGAAAGCCAAAAACCAATTGCGCATTCAAGGTTCCATCAACGTTGCCGCTCAGCGCGGTGAGGTGGATTGGGTCGATGTGAATACCGAGAAAAAAGAAGGCGTGTTCAAGCGCGTTCCTGAGCGCAGTGATTTGACGGCCGATATCAACGCGAACCTGATAGTCGAGCTTTACTCCAAGTAAGCCAAGTTCAACCTGTTAACAGGAATGCTTATGCAAATTGCTGTGAATGAATTTTTGACGCCTAAAAATATCGACGTCACCGAGTTGGGCCCCACCCGCGCCAAGGTTGTGCTGGAGCCGCTCGAGCGCGGCTTTGGCCACACTTTGGGTAACGCGTTGCGTCGCATTCTGTTGTCTTCCATGCCCGGTTGTGCGATCACGGAAGTGGAGATCGACGGTGTGCAGCATGAGTACAGTGCGATCGAGGGGGTCCAGGAGGACGTAATCGAGATTCTGTTGAATATCAAGGAAGTGGCGGTGGTCATGCACGGCAAGGAATCCTCCTTGCTCACCCTGACGAAACGCGGCCCCGGCCCTGTTACCGCCGGTGATATCAAGCTGGACCACGACGTGGAGATCAAAAATCCGCAACTGGTCATAGCCAATATCACGGCGGACGTCGAGCTGAGCATGCGTCTTACCGTAACGCGCGGCCGCGGTTATCAGCCGGCGGATTCGCGGTCGCGTGATGACGAGGAGACGCGCGCGATTGGCCGTTTGCAGCTGGACGCGAGCTACAGCCCTGTTAAACGTTTGGCTTACACCGTGGAGAGCGCGCGGGTTGAACAGCGCACCAACCTGGATAAATTGGTGTTGGATCTTGAAACCAACGGCACTATAGATCCGGAGGAAGCGATTCGCCGCGCAGCGACAATTCTGCAACAGCAGTTGGCCGTGTTCGTCGATCTGGAAGGCGAGAAAGAAGCGGAGCCAGAGAAGAAGGAGGATCAAATCGATCCTATTCTGCTGCGCCCCGTCGACGATCTCGAACTCACGGTTCGTTCCGCCAACTGCCTCAAGGCGGAAAATATTTACTACATCGGTGATCTGATTCAGCGCACGGAAGTTGAACTTCTTAAAACCCCGAATCTGGGTAAAAAGTCGCTGACAGAGATCAAAGACATTCTGGCATCACGCGGTTTGTCGCTGGGTATGCGTTTGGAGAATTGGCCACCCGCCAGTTTGAAAGGTAACGATTAGTTCACCTTCGGGTGAAGCTTGCTGAGATAGCAATCGGAAAAGGTATAAAGTCATGCGTCATCGTCTTAGTGGCCGTCAATTAAATCGAAATTCAGCTCACCGCATAGCCATGTTTCGCAACATGGTCAACTCCCTGGTGGAGCACGAGCTGATCAAAACCACCCTGCCCAAAGCGAAGGAGCTGCGCCGTTTTGCGGAGCCGCTGATCACTTTGAGCAAAGAAGACAGCGTCGCCAATCGGCGTCTGGCCTTCGACCGTCTGCGCGATAAAAAAGCGGTGGGCAAACTGTTCAACGAGTTGGGACCGCGCTTCGGCAACCGCCCCGGCGGTTACCTGCGCATCCTGAAGTGCGGTTTCCGCGCGGGCGACAA
>DJFO01000225.1:4852-5109 GCA_002432555.1 Marinagarivorans sp. UBA5870 | reverse complement strand
CAAATAGACCGACCCCCGCCGATACATTGCCGGTGCCCACCAGGTAAAGCGAGATCAGGGAAAAACTTAAAGGGGCGCCGCCGGGTATCAGCGCCATAACGCCGGTCAAGACACCAAAGGCCACGGGAGAGGGAACCCCGGCAATCCAATAAGCGGTACCCAGAACCACCCCTTCACCCGCCGCGATCAGCCCCATACCGATGACCGTGGAGCTTACGGTAGCCGGCACTACGCGGGAGAATCTCCGCCAGCGCACC
>DJFO01000225.1:0-4813 GCA_002432555.1 Marinagarivorans sp. UBA5870 | reverse complement strand
TTGGACCAGACCCAGCGGGAAATGCCGCTCAGGTTTTCCCCGCTGATCAAACTGACGATATAGCCCGGACCCTGGGGCTTATTCAGGTAGAGATTCCATTTTTCCGTCAGCCAAGCCCCGGCCCCGGGTAGTGCCATTAACCAGGGCGGCGCCGGTATACCTTGCTGATTGGCAGTCTGAAACCATTGTATCCAGGCATCGATTTCGTGAAAGCCATAGACCACGGCGACGGCAATGGGAATAATCAAACCGAGCAAAATGATGCCGACCGCAATGCTGGCGGCCAATGTCCGCCGTTGGCGACACAGTTCGATCAAGCGCTGGAAAAGGGGCCAACTGGCAAAACAGATGATGAGTGCCGCCAGCACCGGCACGGCAAAATCCCTGAAAAAAAACACTCCGGCGATCAGCACCAGGACGAGCAGGACACGGGCAACTGTGCTGTCACTGAATAGGGTCGTCATAGGATTCCATTGAGTAAAAGGTCGGACGGCGTGAGCCAGCGGGTTCCAACCTAAAAAAACGGATGGCCGCGCGATATTAAAGCAAAGTCGGCGACAAGAAAATTGGCGACAGCTGAACCTTTGTCGGTGGATAACGAAGGCGCGCGGTCGAGCTGGGCCGCCGCTTCGTCATTTGAGCCTNNGTTGGCCTGTGACGGGTTGGCCTGCGACGGGTTGGCCTGTGACGGGTTGGCCTGTGACGGGTTGGCCTGTGACGGGTTGGCCATAGCCTGGTGGGCAGGGGCCCACCGCTTTGGGAGCTCGTCTACTCGCTGCGGCATGCCTCGAGCAGCCGATCTTGCCACCACCGCCAATCCGGCGGGGCGGCATCGATGATTTCAAGACGGCTGTCACCCGCGTCGTCCAAGGCCATTTCAGTGAGCGTCTCTGCGGATTTATTCAACGCAAACACGCCAGTGTCGGTAATAAAAACCCCTTTAATCCGTTCGGCCTGGCCGGCCCACAAAAGCTCGAGCAGCCGCGCGTAATCAAAGGTGTAATCGGCATTGAATATCCAACCGCAGCTGTAATAACCGTCGGCGCGGTTCTCTTGCCGGGTAAAACCCTCGGTCGGCGATGCGCTCGGCAGTTCGACCGCGAGAAGGGGTGCGCCCCGCGCGTTCGGCTCGATCAGCGGCGCGTGGCCGGCGCTGTCCAACCAGGCGGGATCGAGCCGGCCGTGCAGTACCGGGTAGACTGGAGCCGCGAGGGTTTTCCGGTCGAGGTAATTTTGCAGCCCGGTCAAAGTATCGGCACCGTAGAGGTCGACTTTATTCGCAATGATCGCATCGGCGATCGCCAGCTGTTGATTGAACATGGCGTTTTGCAAATAACGTTCGTCGGCGATTTTGCGTGCGTCCACCAGAGCGAGAACTGCTCGCACGTCCAGTGCCGCGGCGTAAGTTCCCGAGCGGAGCACGGAAAGGATTTCTGCCGGGTGCCCCAGGCCTGTTGGTTCGATCAGCAAACGCTGCGGCCGCGCCAGGTGGAGCAGGCGATTGAGCGCGATCTGCATGGGCAAGCCGGCCGCGCAGCACATACAGCCGCCGGCGACTTCGCGAATGAATAAAGTGGGATCGGGGATGCCGCCGGATAGAATGCGGCCATCAATTCCCACTTCGCCGAATTCATTGACCAATACCGCCCAACGTTCCCCGGGCGGCTTGTGCTGTAATAGATGCAGAATCGCCGTGGATTTCCCGGCACCGAGAAATCCGGTAATGATATTGGTGGGAATTTTCTCGAGCACGGTCAAAATTCGTTGGACAATTCTTTATAGCCTTTCACCAAGTAATGATTCGCCGCAATGACGGATTCAGAAAAGCTGGCGTATTCGGGATCGACACGGGGGATGGTGCTCAGATCGAATCCGCGGCCGATCCGCGTCATAGACGGGACGTGGAACCGTTCCGGTAAATCACACCCGTCCACGACCGAATTGTGGCGAACCACGCAGCCGCTGCCAACAGTGCAGTTGAAAAGAACACTGTTGAAACCGATAAAAACGTTGTCGCCGATAATGCATGGGCCGTGAATGATGGAGCGGTGGGCAATCGAAGTGCTTTCTCCGATTTCCACTTTCGCGCCCGCTTTGGAATGGATGACCACACCGTCCTGCACGTTGGAATTCTTGCGGATGATAATGGGCTCCATATCGCCTCGCTCGTCGACTTCATCCGCGCGGATTACGGCGTAAGGTCCCACAAAAACATTGGCTTCAATAATAACCTTGCCACAGATGATCGCCGTATTATCCACATAAGCTTCACTGCTGACTTCGGGGTAGTGTCCGGTAGGATTTTTGCGCAGCATATTTGTGGTGGTCTCCTCTGTTCGAAAGAACTGCTAGGTCGAATGGGCGGCTGGGGCGGATCGACGACTGTGTCGGAAGCGCGCCGCAGCGCCAAGCCGTTCTGGCGCCGCACCGCCCTCGCGTTACAATACACCCCTCATCCCCAAACGCAAACCTCTGCCCGGCAGCGGCGCCTGATCTTTGAGAAACGAGGAGTGGACGCGGGCTTCTTCGTCCGTCAAATTGTCGCCCTGCAGGAACAGTGTCAGCTCCGTATCGTTAAATTCGCGCGTGTAGGTAATTTCGGCCTCGAGCAGGCTGTAAGAATCCGTCGCGGTTTCGTAGGCTGCAATGTGATCCTGCTCGAAGTGGTGGGTGCCGCCGAGGCGGAAATCCCAAGCTTCATGCTTGAGGTTCCACTCGACTCCGAGTCGTTTGGGTGGCGTGCGCGGGAGATATTCACCGGACTTCAGCTCACCGTGAATCGAGTCGCCCCACAGAGTCCACGCGAAGTAGTCGGCGGGGCGCCAGACGAGTTCGAGTTCCACTCCGTAAAAAATCGCATCGGCCTGGCGAAAAATAAACACCGGCAGCTCCTCGTTGTGTCCGTGCTCGTCTTCCGGCGCCTCGTGAAAGAGATCGTGAGTCGTCAGCCCGGTGGCCGCCTGGTAATAATAATCCGCGATTTCATTGTAAAAACCATTCAGGACAAAACCTAAATTTCCCTGGTGTTTGCGCAGGCTGACATCGAGATTGTTCGAATTTTCTTTCTCCGGCCCGCCCACATAATCGAGATGAAACTCCCCCGGTGTTTCTTCATGAGCTTCGAAGGGGGCATGCACCTCGAAGAGGGCGCCGGCTTCGAAGCTGCGCGTTCCTATATGGGGTCCCAAAGCGAACAGTTCCGCGGCCGAAGGCGCCCTTTGTGCATGGGAGTACGAAATTCCGAATTTATAACCCTCGGTAATATCCCAGACCAGTCCCGCGGACATGCTGTAGGGATTAAAATCGTAATCCTCGAATATCAAACCGGTCGTTTCGATCGCCGGCTCCTCCTCCTCGTGTGCATGTTGCACGGGCGCGGCGGTGGCCGGATCGGCCCGCAACCGCACATTTTCGATCCGCGCCCCCAACTGCCAGAGTGCAGCGCCGAGATGTTTTTCCTCCACCAGCGCCAGCGCCAGCACGTCCGTTTGCGAAGGTGGTGTGAACGCCTCGAGCCCGCGCGAGGAAAATTCGCTGGTTTTAAATTCGGCCGACATTGCGCCGCGCCATCCCGCTAGGGTCCGGTGGGCAAAATCCAGGCGGGCCTGCCAGGCGGTATTTTCGAATAAGGTGTTTTCCACGGCACCCGCCTCNNGCCTCTGCCTCCGCGTGGATTTCTCGATGCCGGTAGTCGGTGTAGCCAATTTTTGTGTTGATATCGGTTAGGAAACTATCCGCGAGGGCAATTTCGCTGAGAAGCTGCCAGCGGTTCTGGTGCATGCGCGAGCGCACGGATTCTTCGGTGTGCTCCTCTGCGTGCTCGTCCTCGTGCTCCTCCTCGTGTTCCTCTGGGGCGTGGTCCGCTTCCGCGGGGGCGTGACCCGGGACGCCATTGTTTTGGACCATTTTGCCAAAGGCGATGCCGATAAAACCGCTGTCGAGCAAATAGCTGGTGCCGAGGTTCAGGCTGCGCGATTCGGCGTCGGTATGGGGCAAACGGTTCTCGTGCCCGACGGCGGCGCTGCGCGGAATTTCGTAATCATTGCCGGAGCGCCAAGCGCCGTCGAAGTGATATGCGAGACGATCCGCGCCGGAGGTAGCGCCGAAGGCCGCTTGTTTTTCATCTGCAACCGTGGCGTGACTCGTCGTGAACTGCGCCCGCGTCCTATTGTCTTTCGGCACCCGGTCGTCCACCACGTTGACAACCCCGCCTATGGCGCCCGTGCCGTAAAACAATGTGGCCGGTCCGCGCAGGATTTCGATTTGCTCGGCGGTGCCCGATTCCGTGGTGACCAGATGATCCGGGCCGACGCGCGACGCGTCGCCCACGTCGAGTCCGTTTTGGCTGATGAAAACCCGCGGACCGTCGAGACCGCGAATNNTAATCGGGCTGCTCGCAACGGGCCCGTAATAGGTGGAGTGGACGCCTACCTCGTTTTTGAGCGTCTCGCCCAAGGTCGCCGCGCTTTGACTGCGCAGCTCGGCGGCGGTAATTACCGTGATGGGTTGCACCGATTCGATGGTGGACGTGTGGATCGGCAGACCATAGACATCAATTTGTTCGATCGCCGTCGGCTGCAGCACCAGGCGGAGGTCGCGGTTGCGCGCCTGGCTCAAGTGCACCGCCTGATGGCTGTAACCCCACGCAACCACATGCAATTCTTCCACGTCGCTGGGCAGCTGCGGCAGGGTAAAACGGCCCTGCTCATCGCTCTCTAACTGCAGTCGACTGCCGAGCAGGGTGATTTTCGCCCCGGCGATGGGCTGGCCCTCGGGGTTTAACACCACCCCGCTCAAATCCTGGGCTAGCGCC
>DJFO01000390.1 GCA_002432555.1 Marinagarivorans sp. UBA5870 | reverse complement strand
GAGAATCATGGTGTAATCGCGATTGAACGCTGCCTGTAAATAAAAGCGTCCAAGGCCAGGAATTTGGAAAATGGTTTCCACTACGAAAGAACCCGACAAAAGCCCCGCGACCGCAGGCCCGGCAAATGACACCACCGGGCCCAAGCCGCCGCGCAACGCGTGGTGCAACAAAACCCGCCCNNCTCGGGCAGACCCTTCGCTCGCGCGGTGCGGATGTAATCCTGCGCCAGAGTCTCCAGCAAACCGCCGCGGGATAATCTGGCAACGTAGGCCGCGTAAGCGGCGCCCAAGGTCAGAGATGGCAATATTTTGTCTCCGCTGGCCTCCCCCCAGCCGGATACCGGCACCCAACCAAGACCAATGGCAAACAGCAGAATAAGGATGGGCCCTAGGACAAAAGACGGCAGACATATGCCGACCATCGCCAGTGACATCGGAACATAATCCTGGGCGCTGTTAGGGCGCACCGCGGCGAGGAGACCGGCGCTGATGCCGAATATAACGGCGACCAATAAAGCATAGAAGCTGAGTTCGAGGGTAACCGGCATACCGGCCGCAATAACTTCGGTAACGGTTCGGCTCGGATATTTAAAGGATGGGCCGAAATCGCCCCGCACCAGATTTCGCAGGTAATCCCAAAACTGGACGTGAAGCGGATCGTCGAGGTGATAACGTTTGTTGAGATTCTCCAGCACCTGGGCCGGCACCGCCCGCTCGGCGTCGAACGGACCACCCGGGGCTAGGCGAATCAAGACGAAGGTGACCAGCACCACGATAAACAGCACGGGGACGGCGGTCAGGGTACGCTGTAACACGATGCGCAACATAAACGGCCTTAGGGCGTGACCGGAGCCTGCAAATAGACGTTTTTCAACGGGTGGAAATGCATCACGTTGTCGTACCACCCCTGCACCGAAGTATCCACCAGGTTAATGTCGGAATAATAGTAAATTGGCAGAACCGGCATTTCCTCCGCCAGCAACCGATTGGCAGCCTCGAACAGTTCGAAGCGGCGACCTGCCTCGGAAGTCGCGGTAATCTCATACATCAGGCGATCGTATTCGGCGCTTGCCCAAGCGGTATTATTGTTGCCCGAATTCGAGCGCAGCACGTCGAAAAAATTAGACGGATCCAGATAATCGGCCACCCATCCCGCGCGCACTATATCGTGCTCCAGCTCCTTTTTCGCGGTCATGTAGACCTTCCATTCTTTATTTTCCAACTGAATGTCGATGTTGAGGTTTTTTTTCAGCATCTGCTGGATCGCCAAAGCCACCTTGTGATGGTTGTCGTGAGTGTTGTACAAAATCGATAACACTGGAAACCCCTTGCCGTCGGGATAACCCGCTTCCGCCAGCAGCCGCCGAGCTTCCTCCAGGTTCTCCTGCCAGTACACCTTGGGCTGATAACCGACCGGATCCGGCGGTACAAAATTAAATGACGGCGTCTCGCCCCCTTTGGTGACTTTCTCCACGATCATTGACCGGTCAATCGCCAGGGCAAACGCCCGTCTCACCCGGACATCGTCCAGGGGTTTTTTGTTGAGATTAAAGGCGTAGTAGTAGCTGGCGTAGGTGGGCACAATCCGCAGCACGTCCGGATTTTTCTCGCGATACACCTGAATTTTTTCGATATCCATTTGGGGCGTATTGGTCAAGTGGATCTGCCCCGAGCGAAACGCCCGCTCTTCCGCTTGCTGATCTTCGATGGGGAAAAAGTGCGCGGCCTGCAATTTGACAGCGGCTTTATCCCAATAGGTGTCACTCTTTACTAATTCGATGACCTTATTGATTTCCCAGCGCTTGAGCACGAAGGGACCATTGCCGACGAAATTTTCCGGCAGGGTCCATTTGGAGGTTGGATCGTCGATTCCACCCGACTTTTCCAGGGTCGCCCGGTGGATGGGATAATAGGAATGGTGATCGAGTAACTGCAGAAAAAAACTCGCAGGATACTTTAGCGTTACCTCTAACACGCGAGGCTCCAGTGCTTTGACGCCAACTTGGCCGAAATCCCCCGACTTGCCATTGTAGAAATCTTCCGCACCGGCGATATAGAACATCATGTAGGCATATTCGTTGGGTACGCTTGACGTTAACGCCCGGCGCCAGGAAAAAACGAAATCTTCCGCCGTCACCGGGTCGCCGTTGGACCAGCGGGCATTGGGGCGCAGGCGAAAGGTATAAACCCGTTGATCGTCAGAAATTGTCCAGGATTCCGCAACACCGGGAGTCGGTTCCAAAGTGGCGGAGTCTTTGCTGATCAGGCCCTCGGACAGGTTCATGATAATGTTGTTGTCGGGGCTCCCGGTTGTGAGGTGCGGGTCCAGGCTTTTTGGCTCGTCGCCGTTGCCGTAATAAAGAATCTGGTGCTCTATCCCGTATTCCACGTTCGTCGCCTGTTTTTCGCCGCAGGCGGCGAGCAGCAGGCCGAGTGCCAAACCCCACAGATACCGCACGGCCTTATTGCTTATTAACGACATCGATATAGACCCCTTTGAAGTTGGGATGATCCACCATATTAAATTCAAAACCTTTGACTTCCGGCTTTTTCAGATAAGAATAGGTGTAGTAGTAAAGGGGCAGGACGGGCAGCTGGTCCAAGAGAATTGTTTCTGCCTGTCGCAGAAGTGTAAAGCGCTCTGTTTCATTCACCGTTTGGTTCGAGGCGCGCACCAACTTATCGAACTCCGAGTGGCTCCAACCTGTATCGTTCATCCCATGACCGGTGGTGAATGAGTCCAGGAAATCGACCGGGTCGGCAAAACTGCTGGTGGAGCCGGCCCGGGCGATGTCGTGCTGCAGGTTTTGCCGAAATGCCAGGAAAACCTTCCACTCCTGGTTCTCCAGGACAACGTCGACATTGAGTTCTTTTTTCCACATTTGCTGAATGGCAACCGCCAACTTCTGGTGCATCTCCGACGTGTTGTAGGACAGAGTCACCCGGGGAAAATCTTTGCCGCCCGGGTAACCAGCCTTAGCGAGATGCTCCCGCGCGAGCTCAGGATTGAATACCGGCATTTGCGGCGGCTGATACGCGGCGCTGGACGGCGCAAGGGCATAAGCTGGGCTTTCACCGTTCTTGGTGATTCTCTCGGTCAACAAAGTCTTATCAATTGCATACGCAAAGGCGCGGCGGACGTCCACATTATCAAACGGCGCCTTTTTCGTATTAAATAGATAAAAATAGGTGGCGTAGGCAGGCTGTGAGAAAAACTCATCCGGCTGCTCCGCCTTATAGCGTGCGATCTTATCCACCGGAACACGGCTGCTGTAAGCCACATGAACCTGGCCCGACCGGTAGAGCCGCTCTTCAACTGACTCTCCCTCGGCCGGATTAAAATGGACCGCTTCGAGTTTAACGGCGTCCGCGTCCCAATAATGCGCGTTTTTGACGACCTGGATTGTCTGATTCAGCTCCCAAAAAGTCAGGGTGAAAGGTCCGTTGCCCACATAGTTTCCCGCACGAATCCACGCATTGTTCGGATCGTCGATCGCGCCGAACTTTTCCACCGTGACCCGGTGCACCGGAGCGGTTATTACCGAAGCGAGCCGTTTGAGGAACAGAGGATCGCGCCGTTCGAGAGTAAATTCGAGCTCCCTTTCCGCTAGGGCCTGCACGCCAACCTGTGCAAAATCCTTGAGTTCCCCTTTGTGAAAGGCGCCGGCATTTTTGATGGCGTAATAATCCAGCGCGTATTGGTTGCCAAGCCCGGCCGACAAAATTCTCCGCCAAGAATANNTAAACAAAATCGGCTGCGGTAACCGCCTCGCCATTCGACCACTTAGCGTTGCTGCGCAATTTAAACTTGTAACGCATGCCGTCATCCAGCACCTCCCAGGACTCCGCCACACCCGGCCGGAGGGAAAATGTCTGGTAATCGGTGTTCAACAGGCTCTCACTGAGGGCCGTCACCACTTTGATTCCCGGGATATCCGTAACCTGATGGGGATCTATGTTGCCAGGCGACGAGCCGAGCGTCAGCTGCAGAACCTGTTTCACCGGTAACGCCGGCACGGACTTGTCATCCGATGAACATCCGGTCAGAAACAAGGCGGTGACCAGCCACCCATAGACAAATGATTTGGAAATAATATGCAGCATGTCTGATTCAAATTCCGTCGTGTCGCAGTGTTTCGGCGAAAGCATCAAAATTAAAGGGGCGGCCCAGAAAATCCCGCACCAGCCGCTCGGCGGGCTTGGACCCGCCAGGCGCCAAGACGGTTGCCCGGTAATGTTGCGCGGTGACTGGATTCAGCAGGCCGTTTTTCCTGAATTCACTGAACATGTCCGAGGCAATCACCAGGGACCACATATAGGTGTAATAGATGGCCGAATANNGCGTACATGTGCGTGTCATCAACATAAGCGAAGGGAGAGTATTTCGCCTGGAGGTCCACCAGCAGCGCATCCAGGTCCAACGTGGCCGGATCCCGGTTGTAATAATTCAAAGATAGAGCCGCGTAGAAAAGCTGATGACGGGTGAAAATTCCCTTGCCGAATTGCCGGGCGGCTCTCATCTGCGTTATGAGCGCATCGGGAATCCTGTGGCCTGCCTCATCGGTGGCAAATGTTTTCAGTGTGACGGGATCCCACACCCACTCTTCCAACAT
>DJFO01000182.1 GCA_002432555.1 Marinagarivorans sp. UBA5870 | reverse complement strand
GGGTAAAGAGGTGGGCGATGTGGCCGTGGTCAAGGCGCCCGGCGGTGATATCGAGTATGAAATTGACGCTGTCAGCCATCTTTAGTCTCCACGCGCCGGCCGCCGCCGGCGCTTTTTTGCCTTAACATGCAAATTGATACCTCTGCCAAATTCCCCGTCACCGCCGTGGGCAAGTTCACCCTGCTGTATTTTGTTACGGCCGGGTTTTATAGCCTGTATTGGTTTTACCGCTGCTGGGCGGGCTTGGAAAAACAAAACGGCCGTCGTTATTTGAAAGTCGGTCGAGCGGCATTTGCCGTGCTTTTTGTTCACGATTTGTTTGCCCAATTGGACACGGTTGACCGCCAGCGTGGCGACACCTATACATGGCAGCCGGCCCGCCTGGCCTGGGTTTTTGTCGGCGCCGCCGTGGCCCAGTTTGTCCTGACCTACTGGGTGGAATATCTGCAGTGGGGTTGTTGGGCGAGGCTAGGTGTATTTGTCGGAGCACTGATGGCTCAGTTTTACGCGCTTTACCAGGCGCAGTTGATCGTCAATCGCATTGAGCAGGATCCCTTCGGCCGCCGCAATCAGGCGCTGAATATGCAGAACCATATCTGGATCATTTTTGGACTTTATATCTGGTTTACTTTATTTCGAGGTTGTCTGTATCCGACGGCGCACCCGGGACACGTGAATGGTGTCGAGCCGGCGGGCACAACGGTGCAGCCCAGCATAGATGCGATTTAGCGGTAGATACTGTTAACTTGGGGATTGCGGATCGCTGATGGCGGTATTCCGAAAAAAACCTCGTCATTCCCGCGCAGGCGAGAATNNGGAATAGGCCGCGGGAGCCCCCCGGTCCACCGCGTCCCGGTTTTCTTCGGCAAGTGAAAAACATGGATATTTCCCTGCACTAACAACTGTGCTTCGCAAATATGATGATTCAGACACCGCGCTTAACCCTACGGCCCTTCAAACCGGAAGATGAGGCGACTGCAGTGTGCCTGTTGATGTGTCCAGAATTTATGGCCTATTCACCAACCGGCGCCTTGGACCAAGAGGCTGCCGGGCGGAGATTTCGAGATTTATTACGGGGTCATAAGGAAAATGGCATTGGTAAAATGGCAGTAGCGATAACTCCTTCAAATACCCCTATCGGCTACTGCGGTCTAGAACTGTGCGAACTGGACGGCATTCAGCAAATTGAATTGGGTTTTCGGCTGCAGACGTCCTATCGGGGGCGGGGATATGCAACCGAAGCTGCGCAAGCATTGCTTGCGTCTGTCGACCCGAAATTCTCGCGGAATGTCATAGCCTTCACAGAGCCTTCAAACCAGGCATCCCTCAGAGTGTTGGAGAAGCTGGGTTTTCGGAAAACAGGGGAGTCTTCCTTTCGTGGCATGCCGGTGAGCTTGTTTGCGCTGAGAAGAGAATAGCCTTCTCGATCAGTATCGAATCGGTGTCACATCCGATTTGCGCACCCTCAGCATGACTACCAGCGAAATGACTGAGCATGCCGCCATAACCACAAAAAACCCATATCCTGTACCATCGTATAGAGCGCCGACCGTTTGGCTAACTCCTAAGGCCACTAGGGTTGAAATGCCTGAGCTAATTGATGCTCCATACCCCGCCACCGCGCGGCATGGCTCCATGGCTAGGGCGATGATATTGCCAAAGAGAATTCCTATGGCCGATAGAGTCAGTGCCATAAGGGCTATGAATGTCCAGAAACGGCCGCCCGCGGTTGGCATTTCCAAAACGACAAGGGCGGCAATCCCAATGCCGACCAAAATCGCCAGTGAAGCAGTCGACATAGGGACAGCTCCAATGGAAGTGACAAATCGGGCGTTGACGCATAAGGCAATGCCAAACAGGCAAGCAATGCCGCCAAAATAAATAGGAAACTCGTCCACGATTCCCAAAATATCTCGAAACAATAACGGAGCCAGACTTAGAAAGGCCAGATGAACCCCGAACATCAAGCCTGCGATTATCGTATAACCCAGTGCCTTCTCATTGACCACAAAAGATCGAAGCACCTGCCACGCTGGTTTCAATCCCGCCCGATTTTTGAGCTCCGGCGCCAACGTTTCGGGAATCCTGGCTTTAGCCCATAAAAATCCTATAAGAGAGATTGCCAGGAGGCCCACGAATATATATCGCCAGCCGACANNTCCTAAAAGCGGAGCTAGAAAGGGTACGAAAACCAGAGTCGCCATGACAAACGAAGTCAATCTCGCCATGTCGTTGCCGGAAAACAGGTCTCGTATTATCGCTCGGTTGGAAATCTTCTGTCCCGCGGCTCCGATGCCCTGGAGAAAACGGCCAATTAACAGCACCTCGTAGGACATGGAAAAAAAGCAAAAGACAGTCCCGGCTGAGAATATGGCCATGCTCCAAAGTAGAGTGGGTCTTCTGCCAAAAACGTCCGCTATATATCCCGCGAAAATCTCGCCAAACAGCATGCCGCCGATAAAAATCAAGATTATCTGTTGAAGCTTGTTCTCCTCGATCCCGCCGAATTCACCGGATATGGACCCGTAAGCCGGTAGCAGTACGTCGATCGAGACACCGACGATAGAAGCGAGATACGCAAACAGGTAGACAAGTTCTATAAACCCCGTTGCGCCAACACATAGAGGTTTAGTTCCTTTTCCTACCGGAAAATCCTGTTTCATTGTTAATTGTCCACCTGCGTCAATGCCCACTCAGATGGTAAGGATGGTTGCCTCGATTAGCAATTTCGAGCTGTGGCGTTCCGCGTAAAAGTGTTAAGACTCGTTGGTTACCAATCACCGTGCTTAGCCGAGCGACAGCGACTCATGTGCGATTAGCCGTGTCGACAACCTCGCGACCAGGCCGCAGACCAACATTTCATCCCCAGCGGCGCTTTCCGCCAACATAGAGGTGGCGAATCGCAAATCCCCACCTTGAGTCGTTACACAGTGGGAAACCGCAGGCTCAGCAAATCAAATCCGGTCGGAGGCCGGGCTGAGGAGGTTTGGTAATCGGCTTGGGCGCGGGTTTGCCGGGTGGGCTGGTCGGCGAGGGGATGCGAATTGGCGGCTCGGCCCAATCCAACTCCTCGTTCTGGCCCCAATCCGGTGGTGGTGGCAAATCATCCGGTGTCGGGGCGGAGGTATCATTCGCAGCGACGCTCTTTTTCAGATCGGCGATGGCTTCGTCATCGAGATCAAACTCCTCGCGCAGCCGGCGATCATCGGGAAGCACGCCTTTTTCGCCAACTTCTTTCTGTAGTTTATCCATCTTTTCCTGCATCCGGTCCATTTCGATCTTAAGTTGGCCGGCAATCAAGCCGCCTTGTAGTGCCAGGCTCGCCGCCGTACCGCCGACGCCGGATACGGCATCACCGATATGCAGAAAATCCGATGCGACATCACCTACAGCCATACTGATACCGGCAATGCCTCGCGCGGTGTGGCCTCGCATAATATCTTCCACACCGGCCGCGGCATCCTTGGCTGCGAATCCCCAGCCTATCACCGGCAAGAGTGAGGCAGTGCGCTTCGCCGCCGCTTTAGCGCCGGCGCGCAGCAGCGCCTTGCCGGTTGCCTTTGCCACCGCCTTTTCCAGCACCTCCGCTCCGGCCCGGGCTGCCTTGCCCTTGGCTGCTTTCTGCAGAGCTTTTAATTCAAGTTCTGTGGCCTGCTTCCGGAAGCGGCTGGCGGCAGCTTTGAGGATGCCTCGGCGTGCCTTGGTGGGACTGGCTACCTGCTTCGCCACATTCATATCAATAAACTGGATGCCCTTGCCAGAAAGTTTGCGGGCCAGATCCTTGGAAATACCTGTCGCATTGCCCGCAGCGTTGGAAACCGCCAGGCGGACCGACTGAGGCCAGGACCCGTGTCCCGCGAGCGAGCCGGCTGCTTGTTTAAGGGCGTTGATCCCGCGATCCATGTCCTTGCGCGCCCAAGGTGGCAGATGTGCTCGGCCACGTTCGAGCTTGGCGATGCGATTTTGCAGTTTTTTACGCAGATCATTGGTGAAGGCGCTGACGTCGTCGACTAAGTGGGGCGCGGCGCCGCCAGCTTTATTATCGAGAATCAAAACCGAACCGTCCTTCGGGTTGAAGGCGATCAAGTCGAGGCCTTTGGTGGTGGGCTGATGAACTTTTAGCGTACCGCCTCGAGGAAAACGCTGACTGCCCCCGGGCCCATATAGAACAACCCATCCTTCCTTACCGAGAAAAAATGCCGCTTCGCGCTCGCCGAGACGGCCAATGGCATGAGCCAAAGGCTCACCGGTGGCAGTGGTCCAAGCTGGAACTGGGGTACCCATAATGATCTCCTTTTTGAATGGGATGTAGGTCGTTCATTTGAACATCGGCAACTTGCCTCATCTAGGGAATATTCACACTTGTGGAAGTGCGGCGACGAACAGAAATGCCAACTGTGTTTTCTTAATTAACAGATCGATCCTTTTATTCAGTTTGGTTTGAGATGCGCGTCCCTCTTCCGGGAAAGATCCAGCAGAGACCTAGGCATAACTTCCTCCGTGCGAGACCGAAGCGACAGCTTAGAAAATGTGTAAGGGCATTCCGCTTGTGAAGATCCGGCGGGCCACCGACTCGAAATCAGTTGCCGGTAAATTTTCTGGTTATTCATTTGATCCCGCCTGAGTTGGTCTATGTCCATAACTCAGCACGCGGGTTATTTGCCATTTATCTGCGTGCTGTTGCCAGATTATGGTGAAGTCTGCGGTGCCATGACAGTCTTCGCTCGAAACGGTACAAAACCGGTGGGCACCTTGGGCGATTGCGCCGAAGTCTTTGATCGGAAACACTTTGAGCGAATTCGGGATCAACGCCCGCCGGAATTTGCCACAGACATGTTTCTGAGTATTCTCCAGCATCGCCTCGCGGCTCCATGTTACGCCGCCGGTATCGTGGTAGAACTCCACATCCGACGCAAAATAGGCGGCGTGCTTTTGCAGCTGGGCGGGATCATCACATTGATTAAAGGCCGCAAAGACCTCAGTGTCCAAGGCGGCAATGGTGGTAAAGAGCGGATTCGGGTTGTCGGCGGGATGGNNTGGCGCGGAGCCTGGCAAGAGCAAACGACCATCGCGATAATAAGGGGAAGAAGAGGTCTGAGGTTTTTCATCTGGGTTCCTAGGCAAGAAAGAATGGATGGATTCATCGGTAAAGGGACCTGGATGCGTTGTTGGTTTTCGGTTTCTGGTCCCGTGCGCACTCCATGGTAAGGGACTATTATCCGCATCCAAAGTATCCGTTAAACCGGGGAGGTCCACTTTACCCCATTGGTCACCACGCGCAGCCATGTCAGCCCCAGTTTTGTGATGCATCATCATTTTCCAGTTCAGACATCCAAAAGAAGATTGCTTTGTCATGGATTTCCATCCACTCCTCAGGTGTAAGTT
>DJFO01000316.1:1549-2526 GCA_002432555.1 Marinagarivorans sp. UBA5870 | reverse complement strand
GCCGTAGAACAGCACAACGCTGGAGATGAAAATCGGCATCGCCAGGGATTTTTCATTTTGGTAGAGCGCCGGGGCTACAAACGCCCACACCTGGTAAAGCAAAAAGGGCATGGCGACGAAGACCGCCACAAAAAATGTGAGCTTCATGGGCGTGAAAAAAGCGGCGGTCACGTCCGTCACAATCATGCTGCTGTTGCTCTCCGCCGGCAGGTGTTTCAGCAGCGGCTCGGCGACAAAGTCGTAGATCGGGTTGGAGAAAAACAGCAGTCCCACCAAAATCACCAGCAACACCGCCATCGCGCGCAGTAAGCGGGAGCGCAGCTCGATCAAGTGCTCGACAAAGGGCTGGGATGGGAGATCTTCTTCCTGATCAGGCGTGTTCGACATAAGTCTCTTAGTGCTTGGATGGCGGGTGGTCGTGGGCCGTGGTTACAGCGGGTGGTGGCATGGGCGCCGCAGGCGATACGGCAGCAGTTGGTGCCGGGGCGACCGGTGCTGCGGCGTTGGATATTGCGGGGGCTGGCATGGCGTCCGCAGGCACTGCGTGCGTCTCGTCGGTCCGCTCCACCACCGGCGGTTGTTCTGCGATCAGATTGCCGGATTCCAGCGCGCGGATCTTCGCTTCCAGTTCCAGCCGGGTATCTTTCATCTTTTCCATGTTGTGGAGCACTTGCTCGTTATACAGCTCCCGACGGATCTCATCGGCGCCTATGTGCTTTTCGATTTCGCGTCGAGTATCGAGCAGGTTGCGTTTGATGCGACCAATCCACAGAGCGCAGGTGCGCACTGTGCCGGGCAGCTTTTCGGGCCCTATGACGACCAGGGCCACCACGCCAATCACCAGAAGTTCAAAAAAGCTGATGTCGAACACGGATCAAGACTGCTTGGTTTCGGATTTTTGGGCGTCCTGGGCGGCCTTGGCTTTGTTTTCGTCCGTCACGCGCTTAAGTTCATCGGACTCTTTATCCTTCTGTTCC
>DJFO01000316.1:1288-1515 GCA_002432555.1 Marinagarivorans sp. UBA5870 | reverse complement strand
ACTATGACCAGGATGATAAGAAGTTGCCAGATGCTGATACCGCTAAGTCCCATGTGCTATATACCTTCGTTACACAAATTGAATTGGGTGAGCATTACACCGGTGGGGATGACCTGCTCGGTGTTGAATTCTGCCCGCTTTTTACGGGGCTACGTGGCTCTACGTGGCCGTCATATGTGGTCGTCGGCCGTCGCGCTACTTAAATTTAGGGTAGCCAGTTTAACTTC
>DJFO01000316.1:0-1234 GCA_002432555.1 Marinagarivorans sp. UBA5870 | reverse complement strand
GACAACATTACCAAAGAATGAAACCAGAGGTCCGCGGTTTCGTAGATTACGTGACTCATATCACCGCTGATCTCCGCATCTTTTGCGGCGATCAGGGTTTCGGTGCACTCTTCACCCAGTTTTTCCAGAATTTTATTCAGGCCTTTGTGATGGAGCTGGGCGACATAAGACGAGTCGGGGGCGGCGCTATTTTTGCGCTGCTCCAGTACCGCGGTCAGTTGTTGCAATACGTCATTCATGGCACTGCACTTTTTTCGTCGAATTGTTCAAGGCGTTTGGACTCCGCCGGGGAGGCTCTGTTCATTCGCCCGTCGGTCAAATTTTCATCACTCGGAGCCGTAAATTTGGCCTGGATCCTTGCGAACCGGGTCGGCGATCTGCCAATGCCCGTCTTGCAGCACCCGGTAGAAGCAGGATTCCCGGCCGGTATGGCAGGCGATGCCGCCCTCTTGCTGCACCTGCAAAATCACCACATCGCCGTCGCAGTCGAGGCGGATCTCCTGCACCCGCTGGGCGTGGCCAGAGCTTTCGCCTTTAAACCAGAGCCGGTTGCGCGAGCGCGACCAGTAGACGGCGCGGCCGGTGCTTGCGGTAAGTTGCAGGGCTTCGGCGTTCATCCAGGCCATCATGAGTATGCGGCCGGAACCGCTGTCTTGCGCTATGGCGGGCACGAGCCCGTCCTGGTTCCAGTTCACTTCGGTTAAAAATGCGGAATCGGGCATAAGCGACAGGTAGCGGCGGATCGGATTGGGAACGCAGTCTACCCGATCTTCCTGGTGCGCGCCCAGATGGGCGCCGCAACCTGGAAAAGGGGACGGTTAGATTTTGAAATTGCCCATCTCGCGTTTGAGTTCCACGCTCTCACTTTCCAACTGGTCGCCGTTGTCGGAGATGATCTTGGCGTTTTCCGAAACGCGCTCGGATAGGGCGTGGATCGCGGTGATGTTTTTACTCACCTCGTTGGCGACGGAGCTCTGCTCGTCGGACGCGGTGGCAATCTGGTGGTTCATTTCGTTGATGGTGTCGATATTGGCCCGGATGCGGCCGAGGGATTCCTCTACCTTGGTGGCGGTCTCGATGGTTTCCTGCACCGACGAAATGCTGGTATTCATGGACTGGTGGGCTTCGTCCGCGGCGCGCTGGAGCTGGATGATGATCGACTCGATCTCCTCCGTCGACGACTGAGTCTTCTGGGCGAGCGAGCGCACTTCGTCGGCGACCACCGCGAACCCGC
>DJFO01000068.1:11267-11388 GCA_002432555.1 Marinagarivorans sp. UBA5870 | reverse complement strand
CAGGTCTTCGATCGAGTAAATGTCATGGTGGGGCGGCGGTGAAATCAGAGTTACGCCGGGCACCGAATAGCGCAAGCGGGCAATCAGACTGTTCACTTTGCCGCCCGGCAGCTGGCCGCCT
>DJFO01000068.1:10043-11119 GCA_002432555.1 Marinagarivorans sp. UBA5870 | reverse complement strand
CTCATGGGCTTCGGGCGACAGGGCGCCGAGGGACATACCGGCGGAGTCGAAGGCTTTGAATAGATTCTCCACCGGCTCCACTTCACTGAGAGGAACCGGCTGGATTCCAGCCTTGAACTTCAAAAGGTCGCGCAGAGTTGCCACGGGTCGGTGGTTGACCAGGGCGGCGTAATCGCGCCAAGCGGCGTAATCGCCACTGCGCACCGCCACGTGAAGGGTCTGCACAACGTCCGGGTTATAGGCATGGTATTCCTGGCCGTGGACGTATTTGAGCAGGCCGCCGTGGCTGATGGGTTTGCGCGCCTTGCGCGCATCCGCGGCCAAGGCTTTCTGATCGGCTTCCAAATCGTCGAAATCCGCTCCCTGGATACGGCTGGGAGTACTGGCGAAACAAGTTTCGATCACCTCATCGCTCAGGCCAATCGCCTCAAAGAGCTGGGCGCCGCGGTAAGAGGCCACGGTGGAAATGCCCATTTTCGACAAAATCTTCAGCAGCCCCTTATCTATGCCTTTGACGTAATTCTTATAGGCGGTACTGATGTCCACCAGCAAGTCGCCGGCTTCCACCAGATGGTTGATGATGTAGTAGCTCAAATAGGGATAAACCGCGGTGGCGCCNNCCGTAACCGAGGAGGGCGGCCACGTGATGCGGGTCGCGCGCGGTTGCGGTTTCCACGATGATGTTGGCGTCGCACCTTAGGCCGGACTGGGTCAGGCTATGGTGTACCGCCCCCGTGGCCAGGAGCGCGTGGATCGGGAGCAGACCCTCGCCGAAGCCCGTATCCGATAAAACGATGATCACTTGGCCGGAACGCACGCCCTGGGTGNNGCCTATGGCTTGGCGCAGGTTTTTGGCTTGCGGGTCGTACTGCAGGCTGTAGCGTCCAATGGCGTAGCGAGTTTGATCCACCGCCATCAGCGCCCGATGTTTGGCGGGCGACAAGACTGGGCTGCTGAGGATGATCCGCTCCGCATGCTCTTCGGTTTCGCTGAAGACGGACAGTTCACGGCCGAGACAGGTCTCCAGGGACATAACGATCGCCTCTCGCAGAGGGTCGATCGGCGGGTTGGTCACC
>DJFO01000068.1:9701-10021 GCA_002432555.1 Marinagarivorans sp. UBA5870 | reverse complement strand
TCTTCATATAGGCCTTGACCTCTTCGGCGGGCAGGCCATTTTCCGCCACATCCACCGCGAGGCTCGATTCAATGCGTATCGCGCGCCGTTTCAGCCACTCCTGATAGGGTCGAGTGTCTTTCAACTGGTTGTCGATGTCCTTGGTGTGCAGCAATTTACCGGTCTGCGTATCGACGGAGAGAATCTGGCCGGGCCCGAGCCGGCCTTTGGCCACTACATCCTCCGGTGCGTACTTGTAGACGCCGATCTCCGAGGCAACCGTGATAATGTCGTCTTTGGTAATTACCCAGCGCGATGGACGCAAACCGTTGCGATCCAGC
>DJFO01000068.1:6399-9650 GCA_002432555.1 Marinagarivorans sp. UBA5870 | reverse complement strand
CGGCGGCACCAGCATACGGATCGCACGGTGCAATTCCATGCCGCCGGTCAGCAGCACTTCCAGCATGTTATCGAGGCTGGAGGAGTCGGACCCTTCGCGGTTGACCAGGGGAGCAATCTGTTCCAAGTCCGGCAAAAATTCCGACTGGAATTTTGACGTGCGCGCCACTGCCCAGTTGCGGTTGCCGGTCACGGTATTGATTTCGCCGTTGTGGGCGAGCAGGCGGAAAGGCTGGGCCAGCGGCCAGCGCGGCATGGTGTTCGTGGAAAAACGCTGGTGAAACACGCAAATGGCCGTCGACAGCCGCTCGTCGGCGAGGTCCGGGTAAAATTTTGGCAGGTCGACCGGCATCATCAGGCCTTTGTAAGACAGCACGTTGGCTGAAAGGCTGGCGATATAAAAGGCAGAGTCGCCGGTCAGACGTTTCTCTGCCAGGCGACGGGCGATGAAGAGCTTAGCGTTCAGCTCCTGGTCGGTCGCGGCTTCGCTATTGACGAACAGGTGGTAGATGTCCGGTACGCTGCTTTTGGCGATAGGCCCCAGGCAGCTGTCGTCGGTGGACAGTTTACGCCAAGCGATTTGACCCAATCCCTGCTGGGCCAGACTTTCCGCGAGGACCTGGCGGGCATGGGCGAACTTGGCGGGATCCCGGCTCATCATCACCGACCCTACCCCATAGCGCGCGCTCAATTCAAAGTTGGCGTCGGCCTGGGCGACGGCGCGCAGGAATTGGTCGGGCTTCTGGATCAACAGGCCGCAGCCGTCACCGGTCTTGCCATCGGCGTTGATACCCCCCCGGTGCGTCATGCAGGTGAGGGCCTCTATGCCGGTTTTCAAAAGCCTATGGCTCGGCTGGCCCTTAAGGTGGGCAATCAACCCGAAACCGCAGTTGTCTTTGAATTCGTCTAACCGGTAGAGACCAGTATTCATAGTCTGATTCACTTCGCTCACAATAAAGTTGGCAACACTCGCTCCGGGGACAACCGGTGGTCACCGAGCCCGCGCGTTTCGCACTGCCTGGAATGAACATGGGACGGCTCGGAACGCGGTTTACGCCACTGGGTCCTTCAGACAAAAAAGCCCCTCGAAAAAGGGGCTTGCCTAATAATTGGGCGCTGCATGGTACCTGCTCATCTGGTTCTTGGCAAGCGCATGGGGTGAACGCCGGCGCGGCGCGCGGCGCGCCCTTTTGCCGCCTTACCTCGACCGGTTTTCTCGAATTTCCTTGTGGATGATCTCGATCTTTTTTGGCCAGGGGCCCGTCTTGCGCTGGTGCTCGGGCAGGTTGAGGACGGCTGCCTGAGCGGCAGTTTTATCGGCGTAATAGCCTTCGACGAGCATATACAAGGCCTTCCCGTCGCGGGCGGTTTGGTACACGAGCAGACTTTTCCTATTGGGCTGCTGCGTCATAAAAGCCTGAAGCTTCGCCGGGTCGCCGGTTGCCATTAGCTGCAGCACAAAAGCATTGGCCGGGTAGCCTAATAACTGCTGTTCACCGGCCGCCAACATTGCACTGGTCGGCGGTGGTTCGGCTGAAGACCCTTGGTTTGCCTGGGTGCGCGGTACCTCGGCCGGCTGACTCCGCGGCGGCTCCGCGGGTTGGCCGTGCGGCGGAATTTCACCGGCCGGCGCCGCGACTGGTTGAATGGATCGAGCCTCGGCCGGTTGAGCAGGCGGCGCATCGGCTGGCTCCTCCCCTGTACTTACGGGTGTTTCTTCCACGGGTAAAGTTTGCCCATCAAGATTCAGGCCAGACGTGGCGGGTGCCGGCTGCACGGTCGCGACCGGCGAGCGGACATCCGGCTCCGCAGGGGCCGGCACTTCGACGGGCGGGTCTTCGGGTAACGCAGCGGCGGGCGCCGGCGCTGTATCCGGCATAGGTCCAGGTCCCGCCGGCTCGCGCTGCGCCGGTGCTGAAGTGGCAGTCACGGGATTCGGCAGCGCTTGTACTTGGGAGGGGCGCGTCGGCTCGACAGGCGTCACCGGTGCCGGATCGCGCACCCAAAACGCCCAGACCAGTATGCCCGACAGCAGAATAAGGGCAGCGAGATGACCGACAGGCAGGCCACGCATGGACCACGCCTTTTCGACCACCGGGGTGGGGGGGACTTTTTCGGCGAGTGCCAACACCTTGCCGGGCAGCCCCCGTGACTGATGCCACAGGCGCTGTGCCTGCTCTGCCGTATCACCGCCGGGTCTGGTCAGTTGGAGGAGGTGGTGCACCTCTGCGGGAGACAAGGGGGGCAGCAGAGCGTCGTGCACCGTGACGTCAAGCAGGCCGAGCGCATCTACCCGCGCGGTNNAAGCCCGGTTCGGCGAAGAGCACCATATGGAGGCCGACGCCTTCATCGGTATGGTCCTGCAGGAGGCTGACAAGGGCGCCCAGCTCGGCATCGGAAAGATCCTGCGCGTCATCGACCAGCAGCACGGTCCGCGAACGCTCTTTGTGCAAGGTCTGGACAAAGCTGCGCAGAGCGGCGATGAGTTCGCCCGTGGAGGCTCTGCCTTCAAGGCGCATGCCCAGTTCCACCAGGATGGATCGAAAAAACGACCAGACCCCCGCGCCTTTTTCCACGTGAATGCCAATGGCACCGGTGCCGAGGCCGGAGTAAAGAAGATGGTTGAAAAAGGTCGATTTGCCCGCGCCGGACTCGCCCTGGATAACCTGCACGCTGCTGCCGAATTGTGCCAGATAGGTGATTTGCTGCTTGAGACCGTCCCAGCTCTGAGGCCACAGGATCTCTGACTCATCCGAGGTCACGGCGGGACCTCCTGGCAATTCCGACATAAATCCCCCCGGAGTTCATCAAACAGCCTTATAGGCNNNNTTTATCGACTGCCATATGCTCAAGAAATGCTTGAGCGGTCATTTTCGCGGGCGGCCGAACAGGCAGTCGGGCGCGCTCCAACAGGCGTCGGGTCCGCTCGAGTACTTCCGCCTCGAGCCAGCCGAGCTCCACCGAGAGTTCGCAGGCCATCGCCATGCCCGTGGCCACGGCTTCCCCATGCAGCCACTCGCCGTAACCCATCTCGGTTTCTATGGCATGGCCATAGGTGTGTCCGAAATTCAGGATTGCCCGCAGCCCTCCCTCCAGCTCGTCTTTGCCAACCACATCAGCCTTGATGGCACAGGAACGGTGAATAGCGTAGGTCAACGCCTGCGGGTCGCGCCGGTTGAGTGCATCTATGTTCTCCTCCAGCCAAGCGAAAAATTCCGCATCCGCGATGAGGCCGTACTTGATGACTTCGGC